>NZ_JBIYDV010000008.1:0-258668 GCF_044909215.1 Bacillus sp. RC252
GTCTTCAAACGAAAAACACCTCCATTGAATTTGCATACTTAGTATGCGAATTCAGGAGGTGTTTTTTTCATGTACCACTATTCGGGTTCACTTCAGATTTCGGCAGGTTTTTTTATTACATAATGAAGAAATAGAATACCGCAGCTAAAATGAAACGGTAGTAAGCGAACGGTGTTAGTTTTACACGACCTAATAATTTTAAGAATGAAACAATTGCAAGCATCGCAACAACGAATGCTGTAATAAATCCAGTTGCAAATAATGGTATATCAGCCGCGCTTAATATATCCCAGCTTTTAATTAAATCTAAGGCACTTGCAGCTACCATCATTGGCACCGCTAGAATAAATGTATATTCCGCTGCCGCTGTATGCGAAACACGTGCTAATAAACCACCACTTATTGTTGATCCAGAACGAGAAAATCCTGGCCAAAGTGCTAAACATTGGAACATTCCGATTGTAAATGCTTGCTTATATGTGATTTCATCTAACGTTCTTGCTGTACTTGGTTTTGAAAACTTCTCAGCAACAATCATTAAAATACCACCAGCTACTAAGCTAATAACAACCGGTCCTGGACCGAATAAAACTTCTTTAATTGCACTATGGAATAATACGCCGAGTATGCCGGCAGGAATCATCCCGATAATAATATGTAATAAATTTAACGATGGTCCATCAGTTACTTTCCCTATTCCAACTAATGACCATAGACGTTTCCAAAATATAACAACAACTGCTAAAATCGATCCCAATTGGATTACAACTTCAAAAACTTTCGCTCTATCGTCTTCAAATCCAATTAAATGTCCTGTTAAAATCATATGTCCTGTTGATGATACTGGTAAAAACTCTGTTAACCCTTCAACAGCACCCATGATTAAACCAATTAACCAATCAGCCACAAGTAGTGCCTCCTTAATAACGAATATGTAATTTTTTCACACCTTATCATAATACCTTATCCCTTTTCAAAGTGCATCCTTTTTTTATTGATTTTATTTGTTGTATACGCTTATTTCTTTTCTATTTTTTGATTAAATTGTATGATAATAAGAGTTTGTTTTTTACGTTGAAAGGGGATTTTATGAAAGAAACTACTTCATTCTCACAAAAGTTAAAGCAATTTTCATTACTCTTTTTTCCGATTTTTGTAACGCAAATGTCATTATTTGCGATGAGCTTTTTTGATACGACAATGTCAGGACATGCGAGTCCTATTGATTTAGCGGGTGTTGCTATCGGAACAAGTATATGGCTTCCCGTTAGTACCGGCTTAACCGGAATTTTAATGGCTACTACTCCTATTGTTGCACAGCTCGTTGGATCAAAGAAAAAGGAGGACGTTCCTCACATTGTCATACAAGCAGTATATTTAGCAATTTGTGCTAGTTTCGTTGTTATCCTTATCGGATTCTTCGCTGTTTCACCTATTTTAAATGGCATGCAATTAGAAGAACCCGTGGAACGTATTGCAGCACAATTTTTAAGTATTATCGCGATTGGAATTATCCCTTTATTTACTTACACCGTCTTACGTGGATTTATTGATGCATTAGGAAAAACTCGAACAACGATGATTATTACATTACTATCATTACCAATTAATGTAGTATTAAATTACTTATTAATTTTTGGTCACTTTGGCTTTCCAAAACTCGGTGGTGTTGGTGCGGCAATCGCTTCTGCAGCAACATATTGGTGTATTTTAATTATTACCGTCATTATTATTCGTACGAAAGAGCCTTTCGCTTCTTTCAATATCTTTAAACAGTTATACCGCCCTTCCTTTACTAGCTGGAAGGAATTCCTGAAACTTGGCGTCCCTATCGGATTTGCTATCTTTTTTGAGACGAGTATTTTCGCTGCGGTAACACTTATGATGAGCAATTTTAGTACGACAACAATAGCAGCACATCAAGCAGCTATGAACTTTGCTTCCTTGTTATATATGACTCCTTTAAGTTTAGCAATGGCAATGACGATAGCCGTTGGATTTGAAGTTGGAGCAAAACGATACAATAATGCGAAACAATATGGATTTATCGGAATTGGGTTAGCCCTTGCTTTCGCTCTTTTATATTCAATCCTTCTTTATTTCTTTGATGATGAAATTGCTTCTATTTATACGACAAATGCAAATGTCCATCATTTAGCTAAAGAATTTCTTATATTCGCGATTTTATTTCAAATTTCAGATGCGATTGCAACTCCAGTACAAGGAGCACTTCGTGGTTATAAAGACGTAAATGTTGCCTTAATTATGACATTAATAGCTTATTGGGTAATAGGTCTACCTCTTGGCTACATGTTAGCAACTTATACTGACTGGGCAGCAAAAGGTTATTGGATCGGTCTTATTATCGGTCTAGCATTTGGGGCAATCTTCCTGCTTATCCGTCTCTTTCAAGTACAAAGAAAATATACAACGCAAAGCAGCCGCTAATGATATAGCGGCTGTTTTCTTCATGCATATTTTTTCTTGTAACGTGTAACATAATGAAAAAGAAAGGTGGATACATATGGACGAAAAACAAAAGAAACAATCATTCGATGAAGAATTCGCCCCTGAAATTTCACCTGGATATCGGCAAGATGTACATAAACCACCTAAATATAAAAACACTTCTTTTTTAATGGGCATTACCATTTTCGCAGCTGTATTACTCGTGCTCATCATTTTCGTCTATTTTTAAGGAAGGGTGGTCTATTATATGAAAAAACAAGATTCAAATCGTTCAAAAAGAACTGTTAAAACAGAAAAAGGATATGCAGGAGATTCTGTTCATACACTGAAACAAGTTGAGCAAGGAAATTTATACATTGCTCAAAAAGAACTTGGTCAACAAAATGAAAATCTTTAAAGTCCCTCTGCTTCTAGAGGGTTTTTTATTGTACATATTGTTTTTGTTCTAACACCATGAATAAATTATTAACCTTTACAATTTTCATGTCATAATTTAATTTCATTTCACTTCTCTTGCCATTTTCAATACCAGTAACGTACGCTACAGCATGATAGCGAAAACTCTCATCTGTCTCTTCACGTATCTCTTCGTTTGTAAATTTATACTCTAAATCCCGAAAACGGTTTGGGTAATAATTTTCTATTAGCTGTTCATACCCTCTATTTACAAATATTTCTTCACCTTTTCGTTTCACATCTTCTTTATTATTAAACTCAAACACTGCTAGTTGCGCTGTCACAAAGTGTTCTCCTACATTTTTCTTTTCTTTATGAGTTAAAGTTTCTATACTTTTGTTCTTTAATTCCTTATTTAACTCGTAGCGATCTATCGGTTTAAAAGTGGAAAAAACCTCCTCTTTATATGACCAAAATAATCCAAAAGCGATACATAGAGAAATGATTAATATTCTTTTCTTCGTAATGCACCCCACCCTCCTCCATAATGATAGTTATATTTTAACATATAGAAAGAAAATTCTGATATCATAAAGTGGAATAACCTACCTTTAACTTAGAAACGAGGAACAATTATGGACTCTTACAAACAATATATAAAAGAAGCTCTGCCCGGTCTTTCTATACATTCATATAAACAAAATGAAGAAGGTTGGGATAATATAGCGGTTATTATAAATGACGAACTACTATTTCGTTTCCCGCGAAAACTTGAATATGCACAGCGAATTCCGTTAGAAAAAGAACTGTGCACTATTCTTTCTCATTCATTACAAGAAATTGCAGTCCCTAAGTATAAACTATTGTATAAGAATAATTGTAATACCGTTCCATTTTGTAGCTATTATCCTCTCATTCACGGTGAACCGTTAACAACTGAAATAGTTACCGAGCTAGAGAAAAAAGAATTGAAAGCAATCATTACACAATTAGCCACTTTCCTTGCGGCTTTACATAGTATTCCTTTAAAACGTACTGAAACGCTAGGGTTCCCTATCGAAAAAACACTTACCTACTGGAAAGAACTACAAACAAAATTAAATCAATATCTTACTAATAGTCTTACTTCATTACAGAAATTAGCCTTAAATCGTTTATTCGAAAGTTTCTTTACCTGTATAACTAAATCTACCTTTCAAAATGCAATCATTCATGCCGACTTTACACATCATCACATTTTATTTAACAACCTGCACAAAAACATTTCAGGTGTTATCGATTTTGGAGATGCTCAAATTGGCGATCCCGCTTTTGATTTCGCTGGGCTATATTATGATTTCGGTCATGAGTTTACTACATCTGTATATGAACAATACAGTGCAGTTATTTCTCACCGCGATCCATTACTCATTCACCGCATCACTACCTTTTATCAATACAGCCCTTTACTACATAACCTTATTTATAACATTGAAACAAACAATGAAATAACATTAAAGAAGAATGAAGAACAGCTTAAAGCAATACTACAGGGACGAGATTAAATTCTCTCCCTATACTCTCTCTCCTCATACATCATTAATTTTTTATCCATTTCAACAATAACTTTATACAATTGAAACGCCTGTAAAATTTGCAGTTGAATTCCAAAAGGAGCATTCTGTTCTTTTAACCATTGAAATACTTTCATTTCATCTTTCATTGATTATTCCCCCCTTTATTAATCTGCTACAAATATACGGTAAATGATGAAAAGCTTTTCATGTCAATAACAAAAAAGGATGCAAATTTGCATCCTTTAATGTACTATATTTTTCTTCTGCTTCGCTTCTTTCTTTACTTCTTCCCTTTGGCATTCACTACGAAACGCACAACTCATACACTCATAACGAAAATGACGCTCTGTATAGTGCTCAGGTTGCTGCAACATTTCTTTCATTCTAAATAAATCATCCATTCCAGTTATAATATCTTCCTGCTTTGGAATGTACTCATACTTAGTTCCTTCTATTAAATTAATAACTTCAATTTTCCCTGGAAGAATACCGAAAGCTTTATAACTGAATACTGTCATTAGCTTCTGACAAAGAGCAAGCATTTCCTCATCCGCATCGACAACATACTTTTTAATTACAAACGATTCAGTACTCCACTCACCAACTTCAAATGTCAATGACATGTGGACACCTAACTCTTCCATATATGTTTGAAACTTCTCATATAAAAATAACGGCGGTGCCTGACTATCATCCCTTTCAACAAACTGTAATAAGTGATCAGTTAGCTTCGCTAAAACAATATAGTACTCCGCCTTTGAAGCAAACATATTAATCCTTACTTTTTTCCAATACTTTTCTATTAATATTAAAAGTACAATTTTCGTTTGTTGGCCCGCAGGTAGCGTGTAATATTCATTAATAATTTGATTCACAATCATTTGCGCTATTTGTTGCCATTCAAATGAAGAAGGTTCTCTTCTTTTTATATGACGGAAATAAAATTTTTGTGGACAACGCATAAAATCATACAAATGGTAATCTGTCATCGTTTTGATTGAGATTTTTTCATGCAATTGCTCTTCATCTCCCTTCTGCCATTAAGAAAGGTGTTTTACGAATTCAGCTCCAAACTGTAAACATTTTTCTACATCTTCATCTTCTGGCGTTAATTCTACTTTCAATCCTTCTAACACAACTGCTGCCCCGCGCTCCTGTAGCTTTTCTATTAAAATATCAACCGCTAACCCGTATTTCGGATAAGCCGAATCACAAGAACCGAATGCAGCTGCTTTTTTACCAGTTAAGTTAATAGAATCCATTGCATCATAAAAATCTAAAAAATCATCAGGAAGATCACCATCTCCCCAAGTATAAGCACCTAAAATAATACCGTCGTATTGCTCTAATATAGAAGCTTCTGGTGTATCCATAATATCAATTACTTCAATCTCATTTTCTGTTTCACGAATCGCACTCGCAATATGGTCAGCCATTTCCTCTGTATTTCCACTCATACTTGCAAAAATCATTACTAACTTACTCAACTGAACCTCTCCTTTTACCTTGTATCTCTTTTTCTGTTTGAAGTGTACTCTTCTCACCTACATATTCAGAACGAATTATATTTCGTTGCCATTCAATATGCTTATCAACATCTTTATTTTTTAATTCCCTTCGTAAAAGGTGAAATGTTTTTCTCATTAAGGTTCCTCATCTATTTTATTGATAATAATTATCAATTTCAATTATACCATTAGATTAATTGAAATTGATTATCAAAGTCAATAACTATTTTTTTAAAAATAGTTAAAATGTACAAGCTTGTCCGTTAGCTATTCATATACTATAAATGAGCATAGTTCTTTCTCAGCCCTCTCTGACGGAAGAAATAAAAGCAACTGCAATAGAGTGCAGTTGCCTTTTTTTATGCTTTATCAATTTCTAGTAGTCTTATAGTTGCCTCTAAAAATAGTTCCACTCCATTAATTAAAGCCGATTCATCCACATCAAATTTCGGATGATGATGTGGATAACAAGTATCAATATTTTTATTCCCTGTTCCTAATTTAATGAAACAACCAGGTGCTTTTCTTAAATACGCTGAAAAATCTTCCCCTCCCATAGAAGGTTCAAGATGCACAATACGCTGATTTCCGAACAATTTTATCGCACTTTTTTCTACTATTTTCGTAATGTACTCATTATTAACAACTGGATCATATCCGTAACGATACGTATATGTATAATCTCCCCCATGTGCTTCTGTAATTCCTTTTACAATTTGCTCAATTTTCTCTTTTGCTTCCTCTCTTAATGTTTGATTAAAAGATCGAACAGTTCCCATTAAAGCTGCTGCACTAGGAATGATATTATCGGCCATCCCCCCATGAAATTGTGTAACTGACACTACTCTATGCATAAAAGCACTTGTATTTCTTGATACGATATGTTGTAAATTTGTAATAATTTGTGCTCCGATAGCAATAGGATCTATCGTTTCTTCTGGTCGTGCCGCGTGACCACCCTTTCCTAAAATTTCAATTGTAAATACGTCTGGTGCTGCCATCATAGGGCCATATACAATTCCTATCTTTCCACTTTCTAATCCAGACATAACGTGCAAACCTACTACATAATCGACGCCGTCCATAACACCGGCCTCCACCATTTCTTGTCCACCACCGGGATACACTTCCTCTGCGTGCTGAAAGAACAGACGGATTTCGCCTGCAAAATCTTCCTTCATATTTGCTAGCGTCTCTGCTGTACTTAATAAAATAGCTGTATGTGCATCGTGCCCGCATGCGTGCATTACACCTTTATTAACCGATCCATATGGCTTTAGTGTCTCTTCTTGAATTGGTAATGCGTCTATATCAGCTCGAATCGCAACTACTTTTCCTTGTTGCCTTCCTCTTTTAATTGCTAGCACACTGTACTGCGTTGGTCTCGTTACTTCAAAAGAAGAAAATGAGCATAATGTTTCATATATAAATTGCGAAGTTTCTTTTTCATGAAACGATAATTCCGGATACTTATGGAAATGCCGTCTCCATTTAATGATATTTTCCTCTGAAATAACACTCCTCCACTCTCTTTTCATAATAATTACCTCCTTTTAAAAGGCTCTATACCTTGAAAATGTACTAAGTACCCAGTGATTATTAACCCACTCCAATTCAGGAATAACAAAACAAATATTATATTTTCTCGCCTTCTCACAATCCACTTTTATACATTCACACAATCCACTTCCTATTTACATGTCAAACCCATTACAAATTCATGCTGAATGTAATATAATTGCTAAGTTAGGGATTTTCTTTTTTAGTATTTAGTGCTAATATCAGAAAAGAGCCTTTTGACTTATTTTTACCTAAAATGTGGGATTTTGTTTTTTTCACAATCATGTAGGACATGATACCTACAAAGAGCTATTATTTCATTAAGCGAGGGAAAGACATGGAAAGATTAAAAGAGATATGGTCTCAACCACTCACACAATGGGTTGCAAAGACGGTTTATTACCTTGCAATTTTATTTGCATTACTTTGGTTGTATGGATTCCATGATACAAACACAAGTACATTTATTTACAATGAATTCTAGGGTGGGAACGTTATGAAGTTATTAGAACAAATTGAAAAGTGGGCTGTAGAAACGCCTGATCAAACCGCTTTTGTTTGGCGAGATGCGAAAATTACGTACAAACAATTAAAGGAAGATTCTGATGCGTTAGCACATTGGATTTCTTCTGAGTATCCAGATGATCGTTCACCAATTATGGTTTATGGCCATATGCAACCTGAAATGATTATTAACTTTTTAGGTTGTGTAAAAGCTGGACATGCTTACATTCCTGTAGATTTATCTATTCCAGCTGATCGTGTACAACGTATTGCTGAAAGTTCTGGTGCGAAATTACTGTTATCAGGGGCAGAAGTAACGGTAACGGACTTACCAGTTCGCATTACAAGTGAAGATAACTTAAAAGATATTTTCTTTACTCATAAAGGGAATACTCCAAATCCTGAACATGCGGTAAAAGGTGATGAGAACTTCTACATTATTTACACATCAGGAAGTACAGGTAATCCGAAAGGGGTTCAGATTACTTATAACTGTCTTGTTAGCTTTACAAAATGGGCTGTAGAAGATTTCAACTTACAAACAGGGCAAGTATTCTTAAACCAAGCACCTTTCTCATTCGATTTATCTGTAATGGATATTTACCCATCATTAGTAACAGGTGGTACACTTTGGGCAATCGATAAAGACATGATTGCACGTCCAAAAGACTTGTTTGCTTCTTTAGAGCAATCGGATATACAAGTATGGACTTCGACACCATCTTTCGCAGAAATGTGTTTAATGGAAGCCTCTTTCTCTGAAAGTATGCTACCAAACATGAAAACATTCTTATTCTGCGGTGAAGTGTTACCAAATGAAGTAGCTAGAAAATTAATTGAGCGTTTCCCGAAAGCAGCAATTATGAATACGTACGGTCCAACAGAAGCTACTGTTGCTGTAACAGGCATTCACGTTACAGAAGAAGTGCTTGATCAATACAAATCACTTCCAGTTGGCTACTGTAAATCAGACTGTCGCCTTCTTATTATGAAAGAAGATGGTACAATTGCACCTGACGGTGAAAAAGGTGAAATCGTAATTGTCGGTCCAAGCGTAAGCGTTGGCTATTTAGGAAGCCCTGAATTAACAGAAAAAGTATTTACCATGATTGATGGTGAGCGCGCCTATAAAACAGGTGATGCTGGCTATGTAGAAAATGGTCTTCTATTCTATAATGGTCGTCTTGATTTCCAAATTAAGCTTCATGGTTATCGAATGGAATTAGAAGAAATCGAACATCATCTTCGCGCGTGTTCTTACGTAGAAGGTGCAGTTGTTGTTCCAATTAAAAAAGGTGAAAAATATGATTACTTATTAGCGGTTGTTGTTCCTGGAGAGCATTCGTTTGAAAAAGAATTCAAATTAACATCTGCAATCAAAAAAGAACTCAATGAGCGATTACCAAATTACATGATTCCACGTAAATTCATGTATCAATCTTCTATTCCAATGACACCAAATGGAAAGGTAGATCGCAAAAAATTATTGAGTGAGGTTACAGCATGACCGCATATGGATCATTTTATTTTTTCGCTATAGTAGGCATTTTATTAATACCTACTATCATAGCTGGATTAAAAGGTAAAATGTTGCGTAAATATAATGCCGTTTTAACATTAGTAATGCTCGTTATTATCTTCTCTGATAAACCGAAGCAAGCAATCATGTTAGCCGCATTTATTATTTGGCAATATGCCCTTATTAAAGGCTATTTAATTTTAAGAAAACAAAATAATAGTACATTCACGTTTTGTATAGCTGTTATTTTATCGATTTTACCGCTTATTTTGGCAAAAATCGCACCGTTTGTACCTGAATTGCATTTTATTGTTTTCGCAGGTATGTCTTACGTAACATTTAGAGCTGTACAGATGGTCTTTGAAGTTCGTGATAATTTAATTAAAGAACTTTCCTTCTTTAATTTCTGGGAATTCGTTTTATTCTTCCCTGCGATTTCAAGTGGACCTATCGATCGTTACCGTAGATTCCAAAAAGATATTCAAAAGCCGCCTAGTGCTGAGGAATATCAAAAGTTACTATATACAGGGATTAACCGTATTTTCCAAGGTTTTCTGTATAAATTTATAATCGCGCACTTGATAACAACATATCTTGTAAAGGCAGTATTCGCCAATCAAGATACACTTTTATCTAATGTGATTTTTATGTACGCTACTAGCATGCAGTTATTCTTTGACTTTGCAGGTTATAGTGCGTTCGTAATTGGTATCAGTTACATGATGGGAATTAAAACTCCAGAAAACTTTAATAAGCCATTCCTTAGTCGTAACATTAAAGACTTCTGGAACCGCTGGCACATGAGTTTATCATTCTGGTTCCGTGATTTTATTTACATGCGTTTCGTCTTTTTTGCAACGAAGAAAAAGTTAATTAAGAACCGTTACACAATTTCGTATATCGGTGCATTTTTAAACTTTTTCATTATGGGAATTTGGCACATCCAAGGAAGCGCTGTTGCGCAGTATGTTATTTATGGTCTATATCACGCTGCCTTGTTTATCTTATTCGATATTTTCGAACGAAAAAACAAGAAGCATAAGTTTTGGCCAAACAATAAATTTACACACGTCCTTGCGATTGTAATTACGTTCCACGTTGTATGTTTCGGTTTCCTGATCTTCTCTGGACACCTTAACAGATACTTTTAATGCACCCTTCTTATCCCATTAAGAAGTTGCACATATAATATATTTCGGATATAAAGGAGATTTTAAAAATGGCAGAATTCAAAGAGCAAGTATTAGATATTTTAGAAGAAGTATGTGAAAACGATATTGTGAAAGAAAACTTAGATGTTCAATTATTTGAAGAAGGTATTCTTGATTCTTTCGCTGTAGTATCTTTATTAGTAGAATTCCAAGAGCGTTTAGAGATTGAAGTTTCTATTTCTGATTTTGACCGCGATGAATGGGCTACACCAAATATGGTTATTAAAAAGTTGGAAGAAATCCGATGAACAAAGTAAAATTTGGTCCGATGCTTTTAGCATTGGCCCTTTTTGCTGTATTCTTACTTATTCCAACGCGCTTCCTACTTCCACTTTTAAGTGATGAGAAAGTAGAACAAGCTGCGACTTCTTTAAAAGAAGAAAAGATTCAAAGTATGATTTTACAGCAAAAGATGTTAGCAGACCCGAAATATCTTCCGATGTACGGTTCATCGGAATTCGCACGTATGGATGCTTTCCATCCATCGAATTATTTCAAAGTAAAGCCTGAAGGATTCACACCATTCCTACTTGGGCGCGGTGGAACACAAGACCTTGTACATGTATTAAACTTCGCATCTACAATGGATCAATTGAAAGATAAGAAAATGATATTCGTTCTTTCTCCGCAATGGTTTGTACCACAAGGTATTGATGAGACACACTTTGCACCTAACTTTTCAAAACAACAAGGTTACCACTTCATTTTCAACGATGATTTAAAACCTGAAATGAAAAAACAAATTGCAAAACGCTTATTAAACTTTGAGATTGTTAAAAAAGAAACTTTATTAAAAATTTCACTTGAAGGTATCGCCTACGATGATACAAAGTATAAAGTAAAAGCACTTGCTGCTAAACCTTTCGCTTATATTTATCGTAACATTCTAGATCGTAAAGACTTATTTACAGCTATGTTTAATATTAAGCCACATAAAGAACAGCTTGATCCATCATTGAAACAAATGAACTGGGAAGAAGCTCGTAAGCATGCTGATCAAACAGGTGCAGTAGAATCAAGCTCTAACGAATATGGTATCGAAGATGATTACTTCAATAGCAAAATTAAGAAGAAATTAAAACAACGTGAAGGTTACTTAAAAAATGATGCTTATGACCAATCACCAGAATATGAAGATTTACAAATTGTACTTGATTTATTAAAACAATCTGGCGCAAAACCGCTCTTCATTTCTGTTCCTGTAAAAGGTCCTTGGTATGATTACGCTGGCTTCCCGAAAGAAAAACGCGAATTATACTACAATAAAGTTCATGAGCAAATTAAGCAAGCTGGCTATCCAATTGCTGATTTCTCAAATCATGAATATGATAAGTACTTCTTAAAAGATCATATGCACTTAGGTTGGAAAGGCTGGGTTTACATCGACGAAGCTATCCAACAATTTTATAAAGCAAACTAACGAAAAGACCGCTTGAATTATTCAAGTGGTCTTTTTTTATATACATCTTGTAATTGTTCAATTACGTTCTCTGCTTCTTTCATGACACGTTTCACTACGTGCTGAGCTGATTCCGTTCGTGCTAATGATGATGCTTGTCCCGCCCAAAGCGACATATACTCTTCCTTATTTTGCTTCGCTGCTTCTTGACGTATTTTTGAAGTTAATACGTTTTGCACTGGATACATCGGTAAATTCTCTTCTCTTCCTTCATGTTTCTCTATAAATTCATTACGAATACCCCGTGCATATTTCCCGGAAAACGCACGGGTTACCGTTGTACTCGTATCTGTACTATGTAAAATCGCCTCTTTATACACGTCATGCGTAATACTTTCTTCACTCGTTAAAAAGGCTGACCCCATTTGAACAGCCTCTGCCCCTAACGCAAATGCCGCAACAAGCCCTTGCCCATTCATTACACCACCTGCTGCAACAATCGGGATATGAGGTACTTCCGCTACTAATTGCGGGATTAATGCAAATGTACCAATCATCGCATCTTGTTCTTTCCCAATAAACGTTCCTCTATGCCCTCCTGCCTCGCTACCTTGCCCGACAATAATATCTACCCCTAACTTAGCAAGTGCTTTCGCTTCCGCTACATGGGTAGCTGTTCCGATAACTTTTATCCCTTCCTTTTTCAAATCATCTATTTCTTCTTTTTCTAACGTTTGAAATGCAAAACTAACGACTGGTACCTTTTCCTCTAATAATACTTGTAATTGTTCTTTATAGCTTTTTGGAAGTTTTAAAGTCTTTTCTTCCTCTATACCTAATTCTCTATTCACTCCACTAAGTAATACTTTCGCCTCGTTTACCTTCTCTTCTTCTATCTGTATCTCTTTCGTTAAAAGTAAATTAACACCGAAAGGCTTATTTGTTAGTTCCCTTATTTTATAAATCGCTTCACGGATTTGTTCTGGGCTCATATACCCTGCTCCAAGCGTACCTAATCCTCCGCTATTACTCACAGCTGCAACAAGTTCTGACGTTGTAATCGCTCCTGCCATACCTGCTTGAATAATCGGATACTTAATTTGTAATATATCTATTACTCGACTTGTAAACATCATTTTCCCTCCTACTTTCCCTATACCTTCTTTATATGACATGCTTTCCCCTTCTTTTACAAGGATTGAACTTTCGCTCAAGCGAATATATTGAAAGAGAAGGAGGCTGAGAACAATGATTTATCCAAATGCGTTGCAAAAAGGTGATACAGTAATGGTTATTGCACCGTCTGGCCCACCAACACTTGAGAATATATTAAAAGGTGTGAACGTATTACAAGAGATGGGATTATCCGTAATAATTGGAAAGAGTGTTTATGAAAAATATGGATATTTAGCTGGAAGTGATCAAGTTCGTCTTGATGATATACATGAAGCATTTACAAATACTGAGGTCAAAGCAGTCTTTTGTGCACGAGGTGGTTACGGCAGTGCTCGTCTCCTCCCTTACATTCAATATGAAATCATTCAACGGAATCCAAAGATTTTTTGGGGATATAGCGATATTACGGCTTTACATACTGCCTTTTCACGTTATGCGGAGCTGGTTACTTTTCATGGTCCAATGATTGAAGAATTAGGAAAAGGTATAGATTCTCTCTCCTTATCTTCTTTCAATCAACTATTCCATCCGTATTCATCTATCTTATATGCATCAGAATGTATCGTACCTACCTCTCCATGTACAGTTACAGGCACATTAGTTGGAGGGAATTTAACTGTGTTAACAAGTATAATTGGCTCGCCCTATGAAATAAATACATCAAATAAACTTTTATTGCTTGAAGATATTGGTGAAGAACCGTACCGCATTGACCGGATGTTAAATCAACTACTTTTATCTGGACAGTTTAATGAATGCAGCGGCGTTATTTTTACAAGTTGTCACGACTGCAACCCTTCTAAGCCATCTCAATCATTGCAAACAATATTATATGAATATTTCACGCCATATAATATACCTGTGTTATTCGGTTTACCGATTGGACATATAAGTCCAAATATCGGTATTCCCCTCGGAGCTACAGCAACAATAAATACAACTAACAAAACTGTTTCTATTTCTTCTGGTATAGCCACTCCATGTTCAAATTAAAAAGGAAAAGCTGCTAAGCTTTTCCTTTTACTTATAATAATTAAAAATCCGTCCAGATGAGATATCTGAAATCTCTTCTGGAATAAATGTTTTACTTATATCAGTACCAACATTTAATACAGCTGTTGCATCCTTCTCAATGCCACCAAATAATTCTTTTCCACGTATCGTAATAAGGGGCGTACCTTCTGGCAACACATCTTTTACAAATTTCAATTGTGTAAAGAACGGAACGATCCATCTACCCTCTCCTTGGAAATGACGCAAACGAAGTGTTCCTTCCGTTGCCCCGTCTTCTGCTTCAAGTGAACCAGCAACATAAAACTCCGTTGATAAGAGCAATTCATAAAATTCCTTTTGCTTTTGTTTATCCTCTCCTGCTAAAACGAGTACTTTTTCTATTTTCTTTACTGAAATTTGCTCCATATGATGCCACCCCTATTTTCAAAATGATTATACTTAGATTATACGAAATATTCTTATTTTTTTCTACATAATTCCACAATTATTTTCTTGAAATAATTTTAAAACACCTTCAGTCGTAACGATTTTGGCAAATTCATCATGTAAGTTTACAAGTGTCATATTGTGAATGTCCTCTGCACTATACTCTGTCCCGTCCAGACCTTTACGATTGAATGTAGCCGTCGCATCGCTCACTAAATACGTTGTAAACCCTAAATTACCTGCCATCCGTGTTGTAGTCTCCACACAATGACTTGTTGTTAATCCTACAATCACTACCGTATTACATTTTTGTTGTCTTAATTGTTCTTCCAAATTTGTCCCAATGAACGCGCTATTAACGGATTTCTGGATAATTATTTCATCTGGCATTGGTTGCACTTCTTCTTTAAAGTTTACCGTTTCCGCATGTTGATAAAACATCGATTGAACATTTTCTTTATTTACATGTTGAATATGAAAAACTGGTAGTTTTCTTTTTCTCCATTCTTCTAACAAACTTTTCATATTTTCTTCCGCCAAAAGGTTATTCCTCACGCCCCAGTATGGTAAGTTAAATGCTTCCTGTACATCAATGATTATAAGTGCTGCTTGATTAAGCATAATATCCTCCTAATTAATTGGGCTGTAATTGAAACAGAAAACCAAGTTGCTGCGAAGCAGTAATAAAACAAATATAGGCACAAAGCTCTACAATTTCTTTTTCAGTCCAATATTGTTTTAATATATGAAACATATTATCATCTATCGCCTTTTGGTCATGAACAAATGCATGTGCAAAAGTAACGGCTACGCTAATTTCTTCTATTTTTTGTATATCATCCGGCTTTCCCTTTGCCATACAGTACGGACATTCATTCCCAAACGCTAATGTTCTTCTTACTTGCTCCTTTAACTCTACGGAAAGGGCCCCTGTACTATACAGTGTATTCTCTAACGTACTCCACGAATTTAATATATCTGGATTATGACCTAATAATTTTTGAAACTTTGTATCTCCTACATTTGATAATGTAATTCTCTCCATCATTTCCCCTCCTATTTCCTTCTTTTTTATTGTAAAATAAATAAAGTTCACTTTACATTTCATATGAATCTTAATTTTTAATTTTTCTTTACAAAAATTATCATTTTACTGGAGGTATATTTACAAATGCAATTAGACCGTGTTGATCGAAAAATTTTAAATGAATTATATAATGATAGCCGCCTTTCGATGCGTGAATTAGCAAAACGAGTAAACTTATCGGCTCCGTCTACTACAGAACGTGTACGTAAACTTGAAAGTGAAGGGATTATTCAAAAATACACAATCGATATCAATTATAAAAAAGCAGGACTTGTTTTAGATTGTATTTTAGAAATCACTTTAAAAAATGGTGATACAACACGTATGCAACAGTTTATTCAGTCTTATCCATCTGCAAGTTTTTGTTACCGAGTAACAGGAAGCTTGTGCTACATTGTAAAAATCTCTGTTCCTTCACTCGTTGAACTTGAAGAATTTATCAATGATGTTTCTTCATATGCAACGACAGTTTCTCATATCGTATTATCAGAAGTAGCTCTTACTCCGGACATTGAACATATATTCCCAGAAGATTAATTCATCTTTATTCACAAAAAGAGTAAAAACCCCTTACATTAAGAATAAAAATGATATATCATGTATTAAAATACATAAAGTTCGAGAAAGGGGCTTTACATTGAAAATCTGGTTTTATGAAAAAACGGCACAATTAGATGACTTGCTTGGTATTTGGGACAATGTTCCGACCATCCCTCGAATTGGTGAAAAAGTTGAACTTCTAAAAACCGTTCGGATCGTTACAGATATTAAATATGTAAAGAACGGTAATAATTTTCGTGTAGAGATTATTACAAATTAAAAAGTAGCTCTTTAGGAGCTACTTTTTAATTATCTATTATGCGCTTTCTTTATAACAATTTTATCTTCTTCTACAGAAACTGTTACATAATCATTTTCTTCTAACCGAAGCTTATTTACAGCTTCATCAGGTAATTCTACAGCCATCAATCTATCTGTTACTATCACTTGGCTATATATTTCATTTTCTTCTGATGTATTCACTACTTTTTCTTCATTTATGAAACGAATCGGTGGCACACCAACTTCTTTTACTGTACGCCACTGGTTCCAAGTAAAAGGAATGAACCATAATAAACCGATAATCACAAGACCAATGCCGATTCATAAATTACTTTGTGCTTGTAATTCAGTAATCGAGATTGCGTCACTTCCATCTCCACCTACAAATTGCATACTCGTTGCAATCAAATTATTTAGAGCATGCACAGCAATATTCGTCCATATATTTTTTGTCTTTATGTATAGAAGGCACATAATAACACCGAACATGAAAGCACCGATAACATCAAAGTGTCCTAGTCCAAAAATAAGAGAGGATATAATAACCGCTCGTTTAATCCCCCATTTGTAAGCCATTCGCTGCAAGAAAAAACCTCTAAAAATAACCTCTTCCATTATTGGGGCTAATACACATGCTGAAATGAAAGTAAATACCGTCATGTATATGTTACTCGTATTAATTACATTTCCATCTTCTAACATGGTAACTAAGAAATCAGGTAAAGTATGTGCTAAAATATAAAATTGAATTTGGGATATACCGACTGCAAAAACCATTCCCATGATCGTTGCTAATACAATTAACCCCCAATGTAAACGTCCAGGCTTATCAAAAAAGCTTTTAAAAACAACATTATTTTTACTTGTTTTTAAATATAGCCACAATAGTGGAAATGCAAAAAATATTGATATTTGTGACAGTAACTCTATCGTATTGTCAGAAGCACCTGATAAACTTAATGGAATCATTGTCAGGAACATCCCTATAATCATCCATCCAAAAAAACTACGTAGCCTTATACGTGAAAATGCATGTTGCATATTGAACACCTCCAGAGATGATGTAAAGTGAAAATTTATTCAGTGTTTTATGGGTAGCCCTTCTCCACAAATGGCCGAATAACTAAATTATAATATGAATATAGTTGAAAATCTTCCTATTTTTCTCAAATAATTTCAAACAACATATCTCTTAAAATATATAGTACGTTTTATTTAAAATACCGTATTACTGTTCTTCCAGTTGAAATCTAGGGGAACGTTATGTAATAAAAATCCCCGTTTTTACAAGCGGGGATTTTTATTATTATAATACGTCACGTTTTTGGAATAATACACTTGATGCTACAAGTAATACAGCAAAGTATGCAACTACAAGTAATAATGAGGTTGTAAACGTAAATTCTGTAAATGGTGGTTCTGCTCCGCCACTTACTAATTTATTACTATCGTAAGCACTTAAATTCAAATGGAAAAATACCACAAATTTCGCTACACCTTTTGCAAACATCATCAGTACCATATTAATTGGTCCTTGTAAAAAGAAGAGGAACATCGTAATAATCAATGGTAATACAGACTTTCTAAATACGTTTGCTAAGAAAAATGCAAGCGTCGCAAAGAAGAACGGTGAAAGTACTTGATATAAAGTAGATTTCATTACGATTCCTAACGTTAATTCTGTTTTACTACCATCCTTTACAATTCCGCCAATAATCATTGCAATTAACGTGCTAGCAAATATGATAAATACTATAGTAAGTAACACTGTAATATATTTAGAGAATAAAACGGTAATTCTTTTTCTTGGACGGATTAATAACTGCTTAATTGTACCTTTTTGGAACTCATCAGTAATCATACGTGAAGCAATCGTAATTCCAAAAATTGTTGCAAATAAAGTAATTAAACCAATCTCTGAACTTGCAAAATCTAAATATGATCCTTTAAATTCACTTCCGTCGCCCCACTTCATCATCGCTAAAACTCCCAAAATCTCCAATACTGCAATAACACCAATTAAAATATACATACCTTTTTTCGCATGCAACTTTAAAAATTCATTTTGAATTAATTTAAACATTACGCTTTCACTCCCCCTGTAATTGCTAAGAACTCATCCTCTAACGTTTTATTTTGAACGGTAACTCCGTATACAAGCACATCGTCATTCACAAGTTTCTTTACAAGTTGTGGAATTTCTTCTTTCGTTACAGATACTGCAATTACATTTCCTTGCGCCTTACCTTTAATGATTTCATTTGCTTTCTGTACTTGATCTACTTCAAACGCTACAACTACTTTCTCATCATGTTTCGCTTGTTCATGTAAGTTGTACTCTTGTACAAACTCACCTTGCTTTATAATAACGACGCGATCACACATTAGTTCAATTTCACTTAATAAGTGACTTGATACGATTACGGCAATATTCTCTTCTTTCGCTAAACGTTGTAAATAATCACGAATTTGACGAATACCAGCTGGATCTAATCCATTTGTCGGCTCATCTAAAATTAAGATTTTCGGCTGATGAAGTAATGCCTGTGCAATTCCTAAACGTTGTTTCATACCAAGTGAATATGTTTTCACCTTTTGATGAATCGCATGCTCTAAGTCAACAAGCTTTACAATTTCAGCAATGCGCTCTTTACTAATTGGTGTAATTGCCATGTTCGCAAAATGCTTCAAGTTTTGCATTCCAGTCATATAATCATATAGTTCAGGATTTTCTACAATTGCTCCAATTTGCTCTAACGCCTTTTCACGCTCCGTACGAATGCTATGACCACAAATTGTAATATCGCCTTCTGTCATCGAAATAAGACCTGTCATCATACGAATTGTCGTCGTCTTACCACTACCGTTCGGTCCAAGGAACCCGTATACTTCTCCTTCTCGAACCTCAAACGATAGGCCGCGAATGATTTCTGCCTTACCAATCTTTTTTCGAACATTTTCTAATTTCACTACTACGTTTCCCAATGCTGATTCCTCCTCTAGACTTCTAACTTTTTGTCGATTATGCGACCTGTTATATAAACAAGTAAAACAAATATACCGATTGAAAAAGCAATACTATATAAATTCATAAGTTTTTCTTGATAAAGCAACACATTTGCTTCTGATGATTCATCTATATATACTAACTTTGTTATTAAAGGCGCAGTAGGTGCAAGACCGCCCAACATTCCATATATAGTACCTAATAATTTTGTTACTAGTAAAAATAAGAAAAATACAATTGGATATTTTAACTTCTTCTTTTTCAAAGAAAACACTTTAACGCTAGCTACTACAAAAAGCAATACAAGTAATATACTAGATAAATTAAATACATATACAATAGTACTAAATAAGTGCCCTAATGGATTTAATCCACTTTGGGTAAATAGCACTTCATAGAGCTCTGTACCCTTTATTATTTTCATAGAAATACTATATAAAAAAATAGAACCTATTACTTCAAAAATAAGTAAACTAATTGCAGTATATAACAATATTGCTAAAACAATCTTTTTACCTGATGTCGGCGTTAATCGAAATAATGTACTTTCAGTCATTTTTCCAAATGCAGACATCGCCTGAATAAATAGCAATGCTATAAAAATTATATATACTAAGATAACTAAGGAAACTATAATTATTTGCCTTATCTCTCCTGATTCTTGCTTAATATAATTTCCCAAACTTACGAAAGCTACAGCTACAACGAATATAAATGATAACAATGAAATAATAATTTGCTTTTTATTTACATTGTACATATATATTAAGCTCGACTTCATCTACTAAACACCTCCTTAAACACCTCCGTGACAGCTTTCCCTCTCTGAAAACGTAACTCTTCTACATTTTCATACAATACAATTTCCCCATCTTTTAAAAAGATTACTTCATCAAAAATATTTTCAACTTCATTTATTAGGTGAGTCGAGATTAGTATCGTACAATCTTCTCTATAAAATTGTAGAATGAGATCTAATACGTGTTCTCTAGAAACAAGATCAATCCCGCCAAGTGGTTCATCTAGTATATATAACTTCGCTTTTCGAGAAAACGTTAAAATAATTTGAAGCTTTTCAATCATCCCTTTTGATAATGCTGTAATCTTTTCTTCTAATGGTATTTTAAATTCTGCAATCGTATCTACTGCTTTTTGAATATCGAAGTCTTTATAAAAATCTCGATAGAAAAATAGGGCATCTTTTACAGTCATCCAATCATCAAAGCCTGGCTTATCAGACATAAATGAAACGATTTCTTTCGTCCCTAACCCTACTTTTTTACCGTTAATTACTATGCTGCCTTCAGAAGGATGCTGCAATCCTGCAATCATTTTTAATAACGTCGTTTTCCCGCTTCCGTTATCTCCAACAAGCCCAACGATTTTTCCTTCTGTAATCTCTATGTTTAACTCACGGATCACTGCTTTTAATCCGTACCGCTTCCATACGTTTTCTATTTTTAATAACTCTGTCATTCGCTCTCCTCCCTTTTCTCATGTAATGAAGAACGAAGGATTGTAAGAATTTCTTCTTCTGAAAAACCTAAATTGTCCATTCCATCTATAAAAGAATGAAGTAATTCTTTCGCCATATCTTTTCGCAGCTCCATAATCTTCTCCCCTTCATTCGTTACATATCGTCCCATTCCTCTACGTGTTACTACAACTCCATCCCGCTCTAACTCTTGAAATGTACGTTGAATCGTATTTGGATTTACTTGTAATTCACTCGCTAATTCACGTACAGAGGGAATTTTATCACCAGGCGATAAATGACCCGTTACAATTTCTTTCTTTATGTATTCCATTACTTGAATGTAAATTGGTGTATTTGGAGAAAACTCGATTTTCATTTCTCCCCTCCTGTCTTAGTGTGTTAGTTAAATAGTACACTAAGACAAATTACATGTAAATACTTAAAACAAAAAATGTAATAAAAAGGCAGTGTAACTTTTCGTTACACTGCCTTCCTGTAATACAATATAAGTAAATCTATTCTAATTATAGTTTCAATCGTTTGAATTCACATATAATCTTATGCGAAATTTATTTTACTTTTACTTGAGTTAGCACAGATTTAAACGTATTAATAACTGTATCTACTTCTTCATAGCTAATTGTAAGGGATGGTTCAATACGAATTGTTTTTGAATTAATTAATGTTCCCGCAACAAGAATACCTTGATCAAACATCGCCTTTGACACTTCATAACCAATCTCGTCTTTATGGAATTCAATCCCAATCATTAAACCTTGACCACGGATTTCAAAGATTTTATCTTCATGTCCTTCTGCTGCTTGTTTCAATCCATTTAAGAAATACTCCCCAACTTCCATCGCTCGTTCCGGTAATTTCTCTTCCAATAATACATGAATTGTTGCAATTGCAGCAGCACATGCAAGTGGATTTCCTCCAAATGTTGTTGTGTGCATAAATGGATTTTCAAACCAACTTTTGAATACTGTTTCTTTCGCAACAATAGCTCCCGCTGGCATTACACCTCCACCAAACGCCTTCGCAAGACAAATAATATCCGGCACGATATCATATAATTCTGCAGCAAACATTTTTCCTGTACGTCCCATTCCAGTTTGTACTTCATCAAAGATAAGGAGTGATCCAAACTCATCACAAAGCTCTCGTACTTGTTTCAAATAATTTTCTGGAGGTAAAATAATACCGCCCTCTCCTTGAATTGGTTCTAAAATAACTGCTGCAACATCTTCTCCCACTAATGCACATGTCTCAAATGTTTTTCTCATCATATCAATATCGCCAAACGGAACATGACGGAAACCCGGAATTAATGGTAAAAATGGCTTACGGAACATTCCTTTTGCCGTCCCAGATAAAGCACCAAGGCTCTTACCATGGAAAGCACGCGTTGTAGCAATGAAAGTTGTTCGTTCACTATACATTTTTGCTAGTTTTAATGCTGCCTCTACGCTTTCTGTTCCACTATTTGTGAAGAAGGCGTATTTCAAATCACCAGGTGTAATATCCGCTAAAATCTTTGCAAGCATTGCTCGAAGTGGATCCAGTAAATCCTGACTGTGTAATGCTTGACGTTTTAATTGATCTGTCACAGCTTTTACCACTTTCGGATTACGGTGACCAACATTATAAATTCCAAATCCACCTAAACAGTCAATATATCTTTTACCGTTAATATCCATGAAACAAGATCCTTCATCTGACCACTCTACTGCTGCAAATTGTCCATCTTTTGTTACTGTTTTTCTATAAGCAAGAAAACCAGGGTTTACATGCTCTCTAAATCCGTCTACTGTTTCTTTTTGAATCCAGTTTGCCTCTTCTTCAGTAACCTTTTCTTTTTCAATTAACTGTAGTACTTTCGTAATATACTCATTTACATTTGATTCTTTCTCATTCAATTTATTTTTCACGTTCGTTTCCATCTAATTCACTCCTACATTTTTTTTATTTGCAAACCAACCTATTGGCTCTACTTCTAGATTTATATTAATCTGCTTAATTTCTTGAAATTCTTCTAACCCAAACGTCCCTAGACTACGACCTATACCACTTTGCTTATATCCGCCCCAAGGTGCCTCATTGTATGTTGGATGATAACTATTAATCCACGTAATTCCTGCGCGAAGTTTGCGAATCACACGCATTGCTTTTGCACCATCAACTGTAAATACTCCTCCAGCCAAACCATAGTCTGTACCGTTTGCCAACTCAATTGCTTCCTGTTCGTCTTTAAACTTTTGAATTACTACAACAGGACCGAAGATTTCTTCCTGGACAATACGCATATCAGGTTTTACATTGACAAAGACTGTTGGTTCAATAAAGAAACCATCACCTTTTCCATCCTCCATTATTCGTCTACCTCCGCAAGCAACGTTTGCACCTTCGTCTTTCCCGATTTCAATGTAACGCAATACTTTTTCCATATGTTCTTGACTTACAAGTGGCCCCATTTCTGATTCTGGATTATCACCAGGCCCAACGTTAATTTGCTGTGCTCGCTCTACAAAACTATTAACAAATTTATCATAAATATTTTCTTCGACAAGGATTCTTGATCCTGCTGAACATACTTGTCCGCTACCTGCATAAATACCGAATAGAGCATAATCAATAGCGGTCTCAAAATCTGCATCTGCAAAAATAATATTTGGAGATTTCCCTCCAAGTTCTAACGAAATCTTTTTCATATTATCTGCCGCTGTTCTCATAATGTGCTTACCTGTTTTTGTTCCACCTGTAAAGGAAATCATGTCCACTTTATTACTCGCTGCAATTTCATTTCCTACTATTGGACCGGCCCCCATTACCATATTGGCAACACCTTTTGGTAGCCCTACTTTTTCAATGATTTCGAATAGTTTTGTTGCAGTGATTGGTGTCACTTCAGAAGGTTTAAACACAATGGTATTTCCAGCTGCTAAAGCAGGTGCAATTTTCCATACACTCATCAATAGCGGATAATTCCATGGAACAATTAATCCACAAACACCAACTGGCTCTCTTACAACCATCGCTTGCATCGGATCGGCTACATGATATGTTTGACCATCTGGCTTTGTAATCAATCCGGCATAATAGCGAAAACAAGCCGCTGCATCTCCAATATCTCCTTCTGCCTCACGGTACGTTTTTCCATTATCCATTGTTTCAAGGTATACTAATTCTTCCATATTTTTATCAATTTCATCTGCTATTTTAAATAAATATGATGCCCTTTCAGCAGTGGATGTTGCTGACCAAATTCCGCTATCGAAAGCCGTTCTTGCCACTTCTATCGCGTATTTTGCATCCTCAATCGTTCCCTCAGGTGCATATGCTATACCCTTGCCATTCGCAGGGTTAATAATCGTTCTTTTTTCTTGATCACTAGAGTCTCTCCATTCACCGTTTACATACATTTTTAAATCTAGCACTATATTGAATCCCCCTTCATCGATCGTTTATATATTTATAAGCAATTTCCATGCCAATATTTAAAATTCAAAAGAATCATACATAAAGTGAAACTTTAATTAGCCCTCACCAATCGGGCATTTACGGACAGCAGGGCTTCCACCTAACTTCTTTGCTCCACCTGAATTTTGAGGTGGGAGTTTTACTGCCCACAAATAGCGGGATAAACTGACTATTTTCTTAAAAACAACAAACATTTTATGCATTTCCGCATACACTATTCCATTTTGCATAAAGTGAAACTTTAATCATTTCCGCTACCGCCTTCACCACTCGGGACTTGAATCCCAGAGAATATGTACATGCTGAGCACACACAAAAAGGAGAAGTCTATGTGACCTTCTCCTTTTTTAGGAATATGAGATGATATCAGCCGCTATCTCTTTTTCACTAACAATCTTTTGATATTTACGACTCACTGAAGATTGGCTGATTCCAAGAGCTTTTGCAGCCTTAGTCGTTGTTTTGTACTGCTTCATTGCAAGTAAAATCAATTGTTCTTCTACAGAATGTAGTGCTTCTTGTAATGGTAATACTCTTGTAATAACTGGTTTTGATTTTTTAAAGTCATAACCAGTTGTTAAAAACTTACTAACAAACTCCGCTTCAATTACTGGATCGTCTGCTGATACTACTAAACGTTCAATCATATTTTGTAATTCACGTACATTTCCTGGCCATGAGTAAAACTCTAGTAAGCTAAGCGCATCTGGAGTTAAATGATAATTTTTATTATATTTTTCATTTAACTGTTGTAAGAAATGAAAGGCAAGTACCGGAACATCTTCCATTCGCTCTCGTAGAGGAGGCACTCGCAACGGAATTACATTTAGCCGATAAAATAAATCTTCACGGAATGTTCCAGATTCGACCATCTTTTCAAGGCTCTTATTTGTAGCAGCAATAATTTGTACATTTATTTTCATAGGTGTTGTACTTCCAATAGGAATTACTTCTTGTTCCTGCAGGACTCTAAGCAATTTTACTTGCAAATGTAAAGGCATTTCTCCAATTTCATCTAAAAATAAAATACCTTGATCCGCCCGCTTAAAATATCCTTCTTTTCCATTTTTATCGGCTCCTGTAAAAGCACCTTTCGTATAACCAAATAGTTCACTTTCTAGCAAAGTTTCTGGAATTGCACCACAATTTAATTTTAAAAATGGCTTTGAAGATCGGTTTCCAAGTTGATGAATTGCCTGAGCAATTACTTCTTTTCCGACGCCAGATTCTCCAGAAATAAGAACATTGGAAGAAAAATCTGCTATTTTTTTAGCTTGGTTAATAATTTGCTCCATTTTCGGACTACAGTAGATAAGCTTCTTAAGAAAACGATCTTTATTTTTAAAGTCATCTAACTCCTTCTTATATTGCTCTGATATCTTCTTTATTTCATGTAATTCCGTCTTCAATCTCGTTGCTTCGGTAATATCCCTGGAGGCAATAATAATACGATGAAGCTCTCCGTTTTCATTAAATACAGGGTTTCCAACTGCTAATATTTTTCTTCCGCTTTTTGTTTCTTGTACAACTGATACCTTTTTTTGTTTTTCCAACACTAATCGCGTAACCGATGGACTAAATAATCCTTTCTTTTCTAGGTCTAAAAGATTTTTTCCTAACAAGTCCTTCAAATTACTCCCCCAAAAATCATTGATAACAGTTTCACTATAACGAATTAATTCCCCTTTATGATTAACAACTAATATTTCATCATAAATGCTAGACAAAATTGCATGTAAATCTTTATTTAAATCCTTTATATATTCAATTTCCATCGCCATGTCCTCGACCATCGGCAAATCTTGCACAATAATAACCATTCCTTCAATACTTTGATCAAAGTTTGGAATTGGACTATAGTCAACTAATACACCCATCTCATTTGTGATTTGTAATTGATTCAAGATCGTTTTTCCCGTTGTAAATACGTTATTAATGTGCTCTTCGTTAAAAATCAGTTTTGCTGGTACATTCATAACTTTTTCAGGAGTCGATTTAATCATCTTCAAACCAGACTCATTGCAATTTACAATTTTCTTTTCACGATCTACTACAAAAATCCCCATTGGAATAGACGTTAAAATAATTTTTAATATATCAACACTCTGATTTTCTTGTTTAAATAGTTCTGCAAAAACATCCTCTCTTCTTATATATCCTGTTAGCTCATCCACTTCATTTTTTACTATGGCAATCGGCGCTCCAATAATTTGAAAAAGAGCTGTTAAAGAAATATCTTTACTAAGATGACATATTGTATCTAGTGAAACAGCATTTGAAAGTAATAGCTTAGAAGTTAATTCCTTACTATTTGATAGCAGATCCTTCACATGAACGTATGCAAATAATTTCTCTCCTCTTTTTAAAAATAGAAACGATTCTTTTATATTTTTAACATCTATATTCCATTCCTTTTCAGATTGATCGATAGGTAGAGAAACTATGGGTCTAATTTTTGTATGAGCGATGGAAAACATTCTGCTATTCCTCCTTTGAACTATTTAATTTGTATTGTATCATTAAAAACAGATTTTTTTAATTAATCTGAAAATAAAACATTTCTTTCTTTATTTAATAAAAAAAGGAAGATGAGTGCCTCCATCTTCCTCATAGTTCTATCATTAATCACTACCACTAACGAAAAGATCTTCTTGAATATAAGCTAATACCATACCTGGAATTACTTTATCTCCCGCTTCTACTTCTAAAGATTGAACTTCTCCACTACATCCCATCTTAATTACTTCCAGTTTACCATTCATATCTTTAATAGCGAATAATGGCTCCCATTCATAAATTCGAGAATCCTTATCGATAGACACTTTTTCAATTATTCCATAACACGGACTCGTAATAATATCATAATACATAATCAATCATCCCTTTCTTTTATTCTATTAATATTGTTCTTCTAACCTTTGTGACTGAAGAATCATATAGAAAAAGCTTTGAAACTCTTCTATGTCCTCTACCTCAATGCCTAACCTTGTTGCCCAATATTGTTCCTCTCCAATATCTTCTTGGCTTAATAAAACCATTCTCCCATTTTGAATTGAGGTAACCATTGCTTTTCCAAGAAACTGTTGCGAATACGTAACAGCTATATCGTAACGATGACTATTCGACACAATACAGTAATAACCGATTTGTTGTCTCTCCACTTCTTCTAATAAAATATCCAGTTTCATTTTAGCCCTCCCTTTAGGTTAAAAATGCAACCAACCTCTTAGGCGCGATGCTTCTACAATCTTGCGAACCCCTTCCATATAAGCAGCAATTTTCATATTTACTCCAAAGCGTTTAGAAGTATCAAGTACGTTAGAAAAACTAGATGTAATTTTCTCCTTTAAACATTGATCAACATATTGCTCTGTCCAGTAATATCCTTGGTTATTTTGACACCATTCAAAATATGAAACAATCACGCCACCAGAGTTTGCTAAAATATCTGGAACAACCAAAATTCCTTTTTCTTCTAACATGGTTATCGCCCCTTTTGTTGTTGGTCCATTTGCAGCCTCAATGATAATCTTACATCCAAGCTTTCCTGCATTATGTTTTGTAATGACTCCTCCAATTGCCGCCGGAATGAGTACATCACATTCTTTTTCTAACAACTCCTGATTAGAAATTATTTTACTAAAGAGATTCGATACTACACCGAAAGAATCTCTGTTTTCTAGTAAATAAGGAACATCTAGACCGTCTGGATTATAAATTCCTCCTATAGCATCTGATACCCCGACTACTTTCACACCAATATCATATAAATATTTTGCCAAATAACCTCCAACATTCCCAAACCCTTGAATAATAACTCGCATATTTTGTAGCGGAATTTGTTTTAACTCACTTACTAACTGAAGTGTATACAATACACCTTTAGAAGTTGCTGTTTCCCGCCCTTGTGATCCTCCTAGCATTAATGGCTTCCCGGTTATAAAGCCTGGAGAGTCAAACTCCCTGATATGGTCATATTCATCTAGCATCCAAGCCATAATTTGCGCATTTGTATACATATCAGGTGCTGGAATATCTTTCGTCGGCCCCACAATTTGACTTACTGCTCTTACATACCCACGACTCAGTAACTCTAGTTCTCTAAAACTCAACTCCTGTGGATTACAAATAATCCCGCCCTTTGCGCCTCCATATGGCAGTCCTGTCACTCCACATTTCAAGCTCATCCAGCCAGCAAGTGCTTTTACTTCTTCTGCCGTAACATCTGGATGAAATCTAATACCACCTTTTGTTGGCCCTGCTGCGTCGTTATGCTGAGCGCGATACCCTTGAAATACCTTTGTTGTTCCATCATCCATTCGAACAGGAATGCTTACTTCTAAAAAACGCATCGGTTTTTTCAGAAATTCGAATACTTCGTCTGGATAACTTAAAAAATGAAGCGCCTCTTTTAATATAGCTTGAAATTCCTCTAAAGGATTTTCAACTTCAACTGTATTTGTATGTTTTTCTGATTGAATCGGCACGATAACACCCCTCTTTATATTTTTACTAATTGTACAAAGCAATAATCGTGCCAAATGAAAATACTACGTTAATCATATCGTGTCATCCCCTTTACTTATGAATCTTTGAATGACTTATGCAATGCTGCATGATTATCAAATATAAAAAAAAGACATCGGAACTTATCCGATGCCTTTTTCTTTTTATATTTCCTGTGCTTCTTCAAAATGCATTTGCGGAGGAGCTGAACGGAACATATTTGTAACATATAGAAGGTACCCAATTCCAATAGCAGCCCAGCAAAGTCCCAAAATAAGTGAATGGATATTGAGATTAAACCATAGTACGGCTACAGTAGCAGCACCCAAAATAGGCATAACTAAGTAATTTAAGAAATCTTTTATCGTCTTATATCTTTTTTTCTTGATTATATAGTAAGAAATTACAGACAAATTAACAAATGTAAATGCAATAAGCGCTCCAAAGTTAATAAGAGATGCTGCTGTTTCTAAATCAATGAATATAGCGAAGAGCGAAATAATTCCTACAAAAATAATATTATATACTGGGGTTCTCCAGCGAGGATGAATGTATCCGAATATTTTCTTCGGAATTACATTATCTCGCCCCATTACGTATAATAACCTGGATACACTTGTTTGAGAAGCTAAACCAGACGCAAGTGTCCCCATAAGGGTTCCTACTAAAAAGAAAGCTTGAAATAATTTCCCGCCAACATATAGCGCAATTTCTGGGGATGCTGATTCTTGATTTTTAAATACAGATGTATCTGGAAACATAGATTGTGTAAAATACGTTGTAGTAATGAATAAAACTCCGCCGATTAAAGCAGTAAGAAAAATAGCTCGAGGAATTGTTTTTTTGGCGTTTGGTGTCTCTTCTGAAAATGTAGTTACTGCATCAAAACCTAAAAATGAGAAACAAAGAATTGTTGCACCTGCAACTAACGGTGATATTTGTATATCTGATTGAAAAAACGGCTGAATGGAAAAAACTTCTCCTGTTCCCTCTCCCGCTAATAAGCCTTTTATAACTAGAAAAACAAATACGGCCATTACTAACACTTGAAATATTACTAAGAACGTATTGAAATTAGCAGTAACATTTACGCTAATCATATTTATTAATGTAACCAGGAGAACAAAGCCAATGACCCATACCCAACTAGGAACACTTGGGAAAAATGCTGACATATAAATTCTCGTTAATAGTGCGTTCACCATTGGTAGAAACAAATAATCCAATAACGCGGACCATCCAACAAGAAACCCAAGCCTTGCACTAATTGTCTTCTGTGTATACGTATAAGCAGATCCTGCGGTAGGAAAAGCCTTTACCATTTTGCCGTAGCTTGCAGCGGTAAACAACATCCCCGCTAATGCAATAAGATAAGCTCCTGGAACATGACCACCCGTTTTTTCAGAAACGATTCCAAATGTATCAAACCCAACCATCGGTGTCATATACCCGACCCCTAGCATAACAATTGACCAAAGCCCTAATGAACGTTTTAAACCAACTACTTTCCCCACCTATCATTCCTCCTACGTTCTCTATCTAATTTCCATTTAAAAATCGACACTCAAAAGGAAGCGTTTTCAAATAACTATATATCACACCGAGTATTACCTCCCTTTTTGTTACTTTTTAAATATTCATGCAATTTTCAAGCCAAAATTTCTAGCATTTGAAAATTCAATACTAGAAAGAACGTATAGGTGGAGTTGGTCCTCATTTCTTCTCATTTTTTATTCATTTTGACATAAGTTATTCAATCTCTCATACGACTAAATATGAAAAATACAACTTTAATCCTTGTTTTTTCATTCTCACTTCCTAAAAAATTGGGCTTTTACAAGATTAAAATATTTCCATGAAATAATAACATTATGTAAACTATTCACAGCAAAAAAGCTGTCTTTTCTATAAAGACAGCTTTTTCTATAACACTATATTAAAAATTGAATACGAAGTCATCGTCTGCTAACTTTTCAACATTCGTTGCTTTTACGTAACCATTTCCTTTTACAGAGAAGAAGTCATGGTTTTTCGTATCTGTACGTAAACCATTTAAAACGATTGGGTTAATTTCTTCTTCCTCAAACTTCGGCTCAAGCCCTAAGTTCATAAGTCCTTTATTCGCATTGTAACGAACGAAACGATTTACATCCTCTACAAGACCGATAGAAGTGTAAATTTCTTCTGTATATGCCAATTCAATTTCATACAGTTCCATTAATAACTCTTGCGTTTCCGTTTGTACTTCTTGTTGCTCTTCTGCAGAAAGTTCTGTGAAGATTTGTTGTGCTAAAATACCAACGAATACGCCGTGAATTGACTCGTCACGAATTATTAGGTTAATAATCTCACCACTTGCCGTCAATTTACCTTGACCTGCTAAGTAAAGTGGATAGAAGAATCCACTATAGAATAAGTAACTTTCTAAGAACACACTTGCTACCATTGCCATGTATAACTCTTTTTTCGTTACTTCAGGCTTTAATAAGCGACGATAGTAACTAGTAACAATACCAGCTTTTTTCTCAAGTAATGGATGGTTATCTACCCATTCAAAAATATCATCAATTTCTTCTTCAGTAGCTAACGTTGTGAAAATATGGCTGTAACTCTTCGCATGTACTTCTTCCATAGCGCCCATGAAAGCTAATACACTTTTCGCTTGTAAATTTTCAAGATGAACAAGTACAAGTGGCATCCCTTCGCCACCTTGTTTCGTATCTAAAAGTGTTAAACCACCTAATACACGCTTATAAGCAATTTGCTCTTCTTTTGATAATTGTGCCCAAGTATTCTTGTCAGAAGACACTGCGATTTCTTCTTCTGTCCAAAACTGAGCGATGTTTTGCTTCCAAAACATTAAACTAAAATCATCTTCTTTTTTGTTCCAGTTTACCGCACGCATTAAATCGCCCCTTCTCTAAATAAACATAAAAAATTGATAACTAAGCATGAGCAGGGTTCAGAAAAACCCTGCTCATAATGTCTCACTTTTTATATTAAACGGTACAAGCCACGCACTCTTCCACGCTTAATTTACGTGTTCTCGTATAATAAAGACTCTTCAAGCCTTTTTTATGTGCATAAATGTAGTAACGTGCTAACTCACGTGTTGAAATATCACTATTAACATAAAGAATAGTACTAATTCCTTGGTCAATATGTTCTTGAACTTCTGCGATTAAATCAATTAATTTAAACTGATTCATATCGTAAGAAGATTTATAGTACCAGAACGTATCTTTTGATAAATACGGCATTGGATAATATGTTGTCGCATTCGCATACGTTCTTGATTCAATTTGACTTACGATTGGCATTACGCTTGAAGTTGCATTTTGAACGTAACTGATCGATTGTGTCGGAGCGATTGCAAGACGATATGAGTTGTATAAACCATTCTTCTGTACTTGCTCTTTTAAACTTGTCCAATCTTCTTTTGTTGGAATATGAATTCCTTCAAATAATTGCTGAACTGTTTCAGTTACTGGGCTGTAATCTGTCGTTTCATACTTTTCAAAGTATGTGCCGTTTGCATAATCAGACTTATCGAAGTCTTTAAATGTTTCGCCTTTTTCTTTAGCGATCTCCATACTTTTCTCAATCGAGTAGTAATTTAACATCATAAAGAATGTACGAGCGAATTCTTTCGCTTCAGCACTTTCATAAGCCATTTTATTTTTTGCTAAATATCCATGTAAGTTCATTGCTCCAAGTCCAACTGAATGAAGCTCATCATTTGCTTTTTTCACAGTTGGGGCATTCGGAATGATCGTCATATCAGAAACAGCTGTTAAAGCTTCCATTCCCGCATGAACTGCTTCACGGATTTCTTTATTTTCCATTACGTTTACGATATTTAACGATCCTAAGTTACAGTTAATATCGCGGCGGATAATGTCTTCTGTACCGTAATCATTTATTTCAGAAGTTTCTTGTAGCTGGAAGATTTCTGTACATAAGTTCGACATCTTCACAGTTCCAATATCCTTCAGTGGATGCTGGTTATTTGCATTTGATTTAAACATTAAGTATGGGTAACCAGACTCCAGCTGAATCATAGCAATTTTAATAAGCATATCACGCGCACTAATATCTAGTGGCTTCTTCTTCACTTCCGGATTACTCATTAATTCATCGTACATTTCGTCGATATCTATATCATCTAAATGTTTTCCGTACTCTTTAAATACTGTATAAGGCGCGAAAACATGGAAAGGTTCGTTTTTCTCAGCAAGCTCAAAGAACTTACTTGGAACGATAATTCCGATTGATAGAGACTGAATACGGCTCTTCTCATCGGCATTTATTTTTTTGGTATCAAGGAATTCAATAATATCCCAATGGAAAATGTTTAAGTATACTGCACCTGCACCTTTTCGTTGCATATTGTTACTCCATATCGTCAAAACGTATGGGGGATAGTCATTTCTGCTACCCTCTCTATATCGCTATAGAGTTCAGACCATATCTTCTTCTCGCCAAATTCTTCATTTAACCATTTATCATATGTTTGATGCACATGAATATGGCATAAACTATAATAACTGTATACACCCTTTGAATTTGGTTGTTTTGAGAAGCCAGGTTCGAGCTACTTAGTCACCTACATAGCCACTTGGTCGTTGAACCTTCTCCTTATCTAATAGATTTAGGAGCTTGGCTGCTGATTTCCTGCAATCTTGGATTTTCAGGGGTCGCTACGTAATTTCTTCGTAGTATCCTACCTCGATATACTCAGGCGTTCCAGCAATTGACCCGGTTTTATAGTTGAGCCATAAAGTTAACCCAACTGATTCGCATATGAAAACGAATCTTCAAGCAATTTCATAACAGGTACTACACCACTTGCGGCGTTATCAATACCTTTAATTTGCTCACCACGTGCGCGTAGCTTAGATAAGTTTAAAGCTACTCCACCACCGATTTTCGATAATTGCATTGCAGTATTAATGTTAAAGCCGATTGAATTTAAGCTATCATCCATCTCTAACAAGAAACAAGACACCATTTCTCCTCTTCTGCTTCGTCCCGCATTTAAAAAGGTTGGTGTCGCTGGTTGGTAGTTTTGTTTTACAATCATGCTTGCGAAGTGTTTTGCCTTCGCAACATCACCGCGTCCTAAGTATAATGAAACAATTGCTACACGATCTTCATAGCTTTCTAAGTATTGTTTTTGATCATTCGTTTTTAACGCATAATCTTTATAGAACTTAGATGCTGCCATATAAGATTGGAACTCGAAGTTTTCACCATAAGCGATGTTATAAACTCCTTCTACTTCCTCCAAGCTATACTCGTCCAGAACGTTGTAATAGTAATCATGTTCTTTCATATACTCCATTCGCTCTGCCACGCTATTAAAATGAACGGTATTCTCTCTAGCTTCTTCCATAAAGACTTCTAATGCCTCTTTATCTTTATGAAGCTGATAAAAACCGTCCTGCATTTGCGTGATTTCATTATTCAGTTCAATGTGTCGCAATCTCCCGCACCCTTTCTTTAAAATATTCTACATCATTATTTGTTCCAGATAACTCAAATTTTGATACAATAGGCACTTCATATTTAGTAGAAATTTTGTCAGCACTTGCACCAAACATGTCTCCCCAATTACGATTGCCACTTGCAGATACGCCTTTTAATTTTTCATTATTGCGTTCTAAAAAGTCTAAAACACGTTCCGGTACATTGCCAAAACCTGTTGTATACGTAATAAGAATAAAGTCTTCATCTAATACTAGAGCTTCTTCAATTTGAACGGCCGGCATATTTAATTTGTGGATGAAACGCTTCACGTTTCCTGTCATAGAATCATATGCAACTAACATTTCCGACCCTCCCTCTCCAATCTATATTCTCTGTATGTCGTTTCTTGATTTCTCTATATATTGTATTACGTTTCAAAATAAGACACAAGATATATGTATAAATTCTTTCTTTTTTTAACTTTTACTTTTCGACATGACCGTCGATTTTTTTCAATACAAAGACTATGAAACAACATTCTAAAACTCATGTCAATAAAGTGCTTTTCAAAAAACTTGTCAACGAATTTAACCTTATTTTAAAAAAAGTTAACAATATTTTTTGTCATAAAACAGTAAATGCTGGAGTAATATATTTCTCCAGCATCACGCAAAAAAGAACAGACCTTAAACGATAATCTGTTCCAAAAAACGATTACATTTATCAATTTTACTTTATTAAATATTTATACATACTCTTTCGTTCCTCGTTACATACTAAAAGATAACTATTATAGAAAAAGATTATTATTATGGAACTTCAATTTATTTATGAAAAAAATCATTCAGGCTGCTCAATACGCAAAATATCTTTTACAAATATATGATGTGGATTCTCATCTTTATCGAGCATTGTACATACAGGAGCTTCTTCATCAAAGTATACGATCATTCCTTCTACGTACTGATATATATGTTGAACTTGTACAGTTACTTTAATTTCTATTGCTTGCTCATATGCTCTTTTTATTTTCTGAAGCATTTTTGCTGAACATTTTCGTTTCTCTGGATACATAACCATTCCCATAAACCTATTCCCAGCTCTATCTTTCCACATGTAATCCCAATGTGGCAATATGCCTTGTTTAAAATCCCCCATAATTCTCCTCTCCTTTATCTTCTATTTATGAACGTGGTGTTTCTGAATATGTATAAATGACCTGTCCACCGCGCTGTGCGTTCCCGATAATATGTTTAAAATCTTCTCGATTTACAACAACTTCTCTGAACGTATAAAATACATCTTTCGTCGCAACATACTCCTTTATTTCACCATTTTTCAGCTGATCCAAAATTGTATTTGCTAATTGTTCATCCATGTATTTCACCTCTCTGCAATAGTTTATTTTATCGCATCTTCTATAGGTCGACAACGGTAAAATTATCCCGTTACTATTATGTAATTCACTTTCATTATTTTTATATCTATATCACTTTATTATATTCGCACTAAATATCATATACTAACATAGCTACTTCTCTATATCAAACTTTTTGATGCCCTGTATAACAAAGTTCCAAATCACTGTTTGATATTTTATTTTATGCTACAATATACATTTAGAACTAGGAGGGATACTATGATTCGGAAAGCAAAAAAGACAGATGCGGTAGAAGTAGCACCTTTATTGTATAACGCTCTGCACGAAATTGCTGAAAAAATCACAGGTAGCACAGTTGAAGCAAAAGTAATACTAGGACTTGAAACATGGTTCGAAAAAGAAAATAATCGATTGAGCTATGAAAACTGTTTAGTGGCTGAACAAGGTGGAAAGGTAGTTGGGGTTATTGTCGTTTATCACGGTAGTGACGCTGAACAACTTGATGCACCAATCATGCACTACTTAAGAGAACTACATGAAGACGAATCCATTACGTTAGAAAAAGAAGCTGAACTCGATGAGTATTATATTGACACGTTGTCAGTTTCAAGTATGTACAGTGGACGTGGTATTGGCTCTAAATTAATCGATGCAGCTGAACTTCATGCAACTGAAAAAGGACATGAAAAAATCGCCTTACTTGTTAATTTAGAAAACAAACGCGCTTTTTCACTATATGAAAAACTTGGTTACAAAGAAGATAAAACCGTTATGCTCGTCGGTGAACCGTATGCCCATCTAATAAAACCATTACGGTCATTGGTTTCTATATCTTAAAAGGACAATTCTTTTTTACTTGTTATGTAGAGAAAGAGGCTGCCAAAGGGACAGCCTCTTTTAAATTAATTTTGTATTTAATACATTTCCATCCATCGCCTCATGAAATGTATACGTTGTACATCCCCATGGCTTCTTATGGAAAATAGGCGAACCAGACCACCCCATTGCCCTCAGTTCAGTCCCAATCATCGCATTAAAATAACTATGACCTACAAGGGCAATATGTCCATGTACGAGCGCATAGCGGTGCAACATATTAGCGGCTTGCCTTGCTCTTTCTCGTACTTCCTTATAAGACTCAACCTCTTTACTATAACCAACTATCCATCGTGTACGTCCAATAAACATCCATACATTCGGTTTACATTTCAACCATTTTGGAGCATAAAAACTCGTTGGAACTTCAGCTTCCCTAAAAAGAGGATTTTGCACAAAAGATAGGGAATCCAATAACTCAGCCGCTGACTGTACAGCGCGCCTTTGATCACTCGTTACAACCAGTTTCGCTGATTCCATCGCCTCAATTGTTTCAATTGGTATAGGAGTTTCTTTTACTGTAGTCCCTAAATCATATTGCTTCATCCATTCACGAAATGAAATAATTGTCATTGGCTCTATAGTACTGTCCAAACGACCATGACGAATAAAAGAAATTCGCATTCTTTCCACTCCCCATTCATCACTTACGAACTATATTACGTACTATTTCTTATTGCCATCATACCATGCATAAAAAGAAAGTTATATATCCCCACCACTATCATGTGTTATCGAAGTGTGCACACCATCCAGTCCATCAAAATATGTAGTTGTTTCATGATGACGCACTTTCTTCAACTGTATATATGAAAATAAAAATAATAAAATCGCTATAAAGCTCCCCACAACTTCAAACATCATTTTCCATCCCCTAATTCCTCCCACTTTAGTAGGTCATTGTATCTTTTATTATACTCCCGTATAAAGATGTATGCATTTTCATCATTCTTCTCCTAAACAATATTTTTTACATATTTTCTTACAAAAAGTGAATATTTTTCGAATTTTTACTTTGGAAACATTTACAAAGTAGTAAATATAGTTCAAAATAAGAAGAAATAAAAAAGCCCAAATTATTCTTTTTTTGGGAAAACTGGAACAAGGAGAGTTGCTTATGCAGATCGCAGAAACTGGAGATATCATTGAATTTAAAGGTGGAATGCAAGGCCGTGTTCAAAAGGTAAATCAAAACTCCGTTATTGTTGATATAACAATTATGGAGAATTTTAGAGAACTAGATATGGAACCTCTTACAGTTGTAAGCCATAAAAACTATACTGTCATTAATCAACATGCATAATATAATAGAAAGAAAGGATCTGTATATCATACAGATCCTTTCTTTCTATATTAACGATTATCGATCTTTTCTGGATATAAATCGTGATTCATCATGCGGTAGTCTGCCATTTTCTCATACTTAGTTCCTGGGCGGCCGTAGTTACAGTAAGGATCGATTGAAATACCACCACGTGGTGTAAATTTCCCCCATACCTCAATATAGCGTGGATCCATTAATTTAATTAAATCATTCATAATAACGTTCATGCAATCTTCGTGGAAGTCACCATGATTTCGGAAGCTAAATAAATATAGCTTTAAAGATTTACTCTCTACCATTCTTTGTTCTGGAATGTAGCTAATATAAATTGTTGCAAAATCTGGTTGTCCTGTTTTCGGACATAAACTTGTAAATTCAGGACAATTGAATTTTACAAAGTAATCACGATTTGGATGGTTATTATCAAATACCTCTAAAATTTCCGGGCTATATTCAAATAAATATTTTGTATTTTGATTTCCTAATAATGTTACATCTTTTAAATCTTCATCTAATCTTCCTGCCATTTTAAACATCCCTTCTCATTATACCCCTCGTTTATTTCCCCATACTAACGCATGAAGCTGAGGCAGTACTTTCGCATCATTCATTTCTTTACAATTCACAGCTTTTTCAATAAGCCACTCATATTTTTCTAATAGTTTTTTTATAAGCACCGCATCATCCACTGTTTTCGTATCATCATTCCCTACTTGTAAGAAAAATGGTACATTCGGATAACGCTCGTGCATCTTAACTGCATATTCAAAATCTTGATCATCGAATACTACTACTTTTAAACTAAAATCTTTCCCTGCTAGTTTATGAATAACAGAATCTAACATCTGAAAATCTGTTTTCATAGTTGAACTTGGTGGTTTTGGAGAAATCGTTACCTCATCAATTTGAAGCAACCAATCTTGCCATTTACTCCCTTGCGTTTCTACCGCTGTTCGCATTCCATTCTCCTTTAATATAGAAAGAAGAAATTGCATATTTTTCAGCAAAACAGGATTTCCACCCGAAATCGTAACATGAGAAAAATTTTCTCCACCAATTTCTACAAGCTCATTCCAAATGTCTTCCGGTGTCATTTGTTTAATTTGATCTTTGGCCGATCCATCCCATGTAAAAGCAGAATCACACCAAGCACAGCTATAATCACAGCCCGCTGTACGGATAAACATTGTCTTTTGTCCTACAACCATCCCTTCTCCTTGAATGGTTGGGCCAAATATTTCTAAGACGGGGATTTTACTCATCGAGCATCCACTCCCGTCTTACTTCCGCATAACTAGTCGGCGTCTCAAAAAGACGAACAAATTCAACACGAGCTCCCTTATATTCGTTCGCACGATTATCTTTCGTTAATGCTTCTGCCATCTTTTCATAAATCCAAACGACCATATTTTCAGCAGTCGTATTCATTTCTGGCAATGTTTCGTTTAAATAACGATGATCTAAATAAATTTCTATTTCATTTTTCCAAATCTCTTTTATATCTCCAAAGTCAATTGCAAGGCCTATTTCATTTACATATCCGCTAATTCCAAATACGACTTTATATGTGTGTCCATGTAAATTTTTACATTTCCCTTCATAGCAGTGTAAATGGTGCGCTGCGTCAAATGTAAATTCCTTGCTGACCATTACTCTTTTATTATGATATTTGAGTTGTTCACGCTGAATATCCTTGTCCATTTTTTGCAAATTTTCTACGATGCGAAATCCAAAAAAGTTATCCATTAGTTGCTCGCTCCTTCGCGTTCTTGTAGATACGTATCTAATCCCGCTTTACGAAGTTGACATGCTGGACATTCACCGCAACCATCACCAATGATTCCGTTATAACATGTTAATGTTTTTTCTCTAACAAACTCAAATGCTCCAAGTTCATCAGATAGTTTCCATGTCTCTGCTTTATCAATCCACATAAGTGGTGTATGAATAACAAACGGATAATCCATAGATAAATTTAATGTAACGTTTAATGATTTCACAAACACGTCACGACAATCTGGATAACCACTGAAATCAGTTTCACATACACCCGTTACAATATGACGTGCTCCAACTTGTTTTGCTAATACAGCCGCAAATGATAAAAATAGTAAATTTCGTCCATCTACAAATGTTGATGGCAATTCACCTTCTTCATGTGTAATCTCCATATCCGTTCTCGTTAACGCATTTGGAGCAAGTTGATTTAATAGGCTCATATCTAGTATCGTATGTTTAATTCCTAGCTCTTTCGCAATTTCCGCTGCACAATCAATTTCTAATTTATGACGTTGATTGTAGTTAAATGTTACAGCTTCCACTTCTTCAAACTGCTGTATCGCCCAAAATAAACATGTTGTACTATCTTGTCCACCACTAAAAACAACAACTGCTTTTTCTTTTTTCATTTCACTCATTCTCCTTCTCTACTACGAATAAGAAGAAAGAACGTTCTTGAACTGTCACAATAAAAAAACAAAACAATACCTAATGATATTGTTGTTTCCATAGTTTTTTATAGAGGGAGTTCGCGAACCTCTCCCATGCAGTGCACGGAATTTCTTCTTTCATTGACAAAGATTATTGTAACATATTGTATACTACCAGAAAAAATTTCTGATTTTTTCCGCTATTTCGCATTTCATTTATTTCATTTTATAGTATGATTAATTTAATGTTAGAAGAGAGGAGGCATCCCACTGGAACTCTTTATTATTTACCTCTTTTTAAATATATTATCTATTCTCGTTACAATGCTCGTATATCATTTATTTTGGAATCAGAAAGGGAAACGATCTCCTAAATTAAATTCAGCCATATTTATTGTATTGTGTTGCCTCGCTACCATACTATGTATCACTTTCGCAGCAAAAACAAATAATGGTTTTCAGTTCGACATGCGACATATCGTATTAATTGTCGGCACGTTAACGGGAGGGCCTATTGCTGGTGGTTCTATTTTAGCTGTATTAAACATTTATCGCTTTTTATTGGGAGGAATAGGTGCATTTCCATCCTTTATCGCTTCTATTCTCCTATTTATTGTTCTACTATTAACATACAAATTTTTTAATCGAAGTTCTAATCATATAAAAATAACACTTGCTATTTTTTACAGTCTTACTTATGGATTTGGTTGGATACCATTTTTCCTTGCAAGTGTTACAAATGAGGCAGATTATATACCACATATCATTGTGTACGAACTATGTACGATGATTGGTACGATCCTTATTTTATATTTACTACACATATTACAAATGCAAGTTCGTCTCCAAAATGAACTTATGAACGCTGAGAAATTTCATTTAATCGGCGAAATGGCAGCTTCTATCTCTCATGAAATTCGTAATCCTTTAACTGCAACGAAAGGTTTTTTACAACTTTTACAGTCAGATGCATGTTCTGAGAAAGAACGAAAATTATATATCGACATAGCCATTAATGGTATCGAACAAGCAAATCACGTTCTTACAGACTACTTAACTTTTGCAAAACCGAGTATTGAAAAAGAACAACAATTACAAGTAGAGGAAGAATTACTTCATGCGTTGTCTTTGATCACACCTCTCGCCAATTTAGCAAATGTTCGTATAAATTATATAAAACAAAGTACATCTTTCTTTATCGCTGGCGAAAAGCAAAAACTGAACCAATGTTTATTAAATATTTTTAAAAATTGTATTGAGGCTATGCCTACAGGTGGCGACCTTATTCTTACATTAGTTCCAGACCATAAACATATACAATTATATATAAAAGATACAGGAGTTGGTATGGATCAAGAACAAATAAAACGCCTTGGATCACCTTTCTACTCAACGAAAGAAAAAGGGACCGGACTCGGAATGATGGTCGTCTTCAGCGTCATTCAAGCAATGGATGGAAAGATTGATATTATAAGCGAAAAAGGGACAGGTACAACCTTCTTATTAACTTTCCCACTCATACAAAAAACGTGATGAACTTCATCACGTTTTTTCTGTTCCTTCAACTAATTCTGCAAAAGCTTTCACTTTCCCATGTGGCTTTTGATTTTCTTTCCGAGCTTTCCAGGCGCGCTCTTCTTCTCTCTTTTTCTTTGACATGCTTTTCAACTCCTTCTTTTCTCCATGTAGTATTCCAAAATGAGAAAGAAAACTATGCATGAGTAAAAAAGAAAAGAAGCGGTTCCCCACTTCTTTCATTTTAACGCTGTAAAATTGCATGTTTCGCTTCTTTTAGCTGTGTAAGATGTCTTTGTTCGTGTAAATCTAGAAATTGAACCCATTGATATAAATTCAAATCATTAAAAATAGGATGTTTTAATCCATTTTCAAATAATTCTTTTTCATCTATTACACTATGAAGGGCATGTAATAATTCTTGTCGTGAATGTTCAAGTAATTGAATTCCTTGCAGTTTTTTCATTAATGTTTCTGTTGGTTTCATTTGTTGAGGAGCTTCCCTTTTATGTGTACGATCAAGCGTAAGTTGGAGGTCTTTAAATGGAGCAAGTTTTCTTTCTTTTTTTTGCAAAGCATATACAAGGGCAGATGTGACAGACTGTTCAACTAAATGCAAATGATGCAAAATTTGAATAATACTCCATTTATCACGGCGTGGCTTTACATTCACCTCCGTATCATTTAACATTTCAATTTCTGATAACAGCGTGCTTCGTGTAGACTGTAATGAGTGGACTAAAGTTTCTAAACTAACATCCATATTAGATTGAAGCATAGTGCTTTCCCCCCTTTTGTTGGTGAAAAGGGGCGCTCCCCATTAGAAACACCCCTAAAATAATTCTGAATTTTCTTTTATTATCTCATCATTTTTCTATTATGTCGATGTTAAACATAGGAAAAAAGTGCATGTTTTTTTACAATTTTGTGTCGTCAACAGCACGTAACCACGCTTCAATTTCTGTAATTACACTTTTTACACACCCTTCAGCGAATGGTGATGTTAAATTTGCAACCTCTACTAATTCTAAGAATGATTTACTTCCACCTTGTTGACAAAGATTCACATAATCTTCCCAAGCCTCTTGTCTATTATCTCTTGCACGTTTCCAAAATTGCAGTGCACAAATTTGAGCTAACGTGTAGTCAATATAGTAGAAAGGTGAGCTATAAATATGACCTTGACGTTGCCAGAAACCACCACGCTCTAAATAATCATTATCTTCATAATCACGATGTGGTAAATACTTCTTCTCTATGTTACGCCATGCTGACTTACGTTCTGCTGGCGATGCTTCTGGATTTTCATATACATAATGTTGATATTCATCTACAGATACACCGTACGGTAAAAATAGAAGTGCTGAACTTAAGTGTGAGAAATAATATTTATCCGCATCTTCTTCAAAGAATAACTTCATCCATGGCCATGTAAAGAATTCCATACTCATTGAATGGATTTCACACGCTTCATATGTTGGCCAATTATATTCTGGAATTTCATACTTACGACTTTCATATACTTGGAAAGCATGGCCTGCTTCATGTGTTAGCACATCAATGTCACCAGACGTTCCATTAAAGTTTGAGAAGATGAATGGCGCTTTATAATTCTCGATATATGTACAATATCCACCACCAGCTTTTCCTTTTTTCGCAACTAAATCTAATAAATCATTATCGAGCATGAAATTAAAAAATTCATCTGTTTCAGCTGATAATTCTTTATACATCGTTTTCCCGTGATTAATAATCCAATCGGCATCGCCTTTTGGAGTTGGATTACCTGTAGCAAACTCAAAGTTTTCATCATAATAAGCGAGCTTTTCTACACCAATGCGTGCTTTTTGTCTATTTCTTAACTCGGTTGCAACCGGAACGATATAATCTAATACTTGCTGACGATAGTTCGCTACCATTTCAGCATTATAATCTGTACGATACATTCTTGCATATCCTAATTCAACAAAGTTTTTAAAACCAAGTGTTTTTGCGATTTTCGTTCTCACTTTAACAAGCTCATCATAAATGCGATCTAACTCTTCCTCTTTCTCAGCTAAAAATCCGTAGTATGCTTCACTTGCTGCTTTACGTTCACTTCTTTCTTTTCCTTGCATAAATGGAATAAGTTGCGATAACGTTCTTTCTTCTCCTGCAAAGTCAATTTTTGCAGATGCTAATAACTGTGTATATTGTGAAGACAGTTTATTCTCTAATTGTAAATCTTTCACGACTTCATCAGAATATGTTTTCAAATCACACTCCGCAAGAGCAAATAATTGCTTTCCATAATACGCCTCTAATTCTTCGCGGAATGGAGAATGAATTAACGCATTATAATACTTTGTACCATACCCTTGTACAACTGGAGAGAATTCATCAAAGAAATCCTGCTCATCCTTATAAAAGGCATCTGTCGTATCAACAGAATGACGAATGTAACAAAGGTTCCCCATTGTACCAAAATCATTACGAATTTCGTTAATTGAATTGATAACTTGTTTTTGTTCTTCTACAGTTTTTGCGTTATCAAATTTCTCTAAAGCAACAGTAAATTTCCCTTTTAATTCTTCAATATTTGGCCGTTTATATTCATAGTCTTTAAATGACATGAACAAGCCCCCTCTCCGTTATGTATACCTTTACTATAATTCAATACTTATTCCCAAATCCCCTCTTAGTTTTCAACAAAATTCGGCAGCTTCCATCTTGCTTATATGCAAAAAAGCCTTGGATTTCTTTATCCAAAGCTCCTTTAGAACATATCATCATTTTTCATACTTTCCAATTTTTTTCAATAGCTCGAGTAATTCATCCTTCTCATCCTTCGTTAACATTTCAAAAGACTGATATATAACTTGCTCATGACCTGGAAAAATAGAAGCAATAAAGCTCTCTCCAGACTCCGTTAATTGTGCATAAATAACACGCCTGTCATTTGGACATGGAATTCGTTTTACAAGCCCTTTTTTCTCTAGCTTATCTACAACGTATGTAATGCTGCCACTAGCTATTAAAATACGCTCACCGATTTGCTGAAGTGGTTGGCCTCCTTTATGATATAGTAATTCTAATACAGCAAACTCAGTTGGATTTAATCCGTTACTTTGTATGGATTTATTTGTAGTATCCATAACAGAACGATGTACACGGGATAATGCAATAAATACTTTTAAAGATTGAGAAATGTCTTCTCGCTCATTATTTGATGTCATACCATTTCAACCCTTCACTTAAATTCTCCGCAACAAAAAGAAAAGCAACGTAGCACCTCATTACAACTTCCGAATGAATATTCACTCATTCCTTTTCCTTTCCCTAATGTAATGCAAATGATTCTTGAATAAAAACATGACAATTTTAACATAGTTTATATATAATGATAATAAAAAAAGAAGGAGTACCAAATTTGAAAGTCAAATTACAAAGCATAGTTTTTTACATACTGCTTGTTATACTGCCAACGATAGGGATTGGTGCCACATTTTTTTCATATCACACTTATCAAATGAAACAGGCAAACAAACTATCTGCTCACACTGTTCTCTTTTTATATAGAGACTATTTAGACCATCACCTTGGTGAAGCTATATCTGCCTTAGAAATGCTCGCAAAAGTCGTAGGGACCGAAACTGGCAACATCAATGGGATTAAACAGATTGTACATGATACCGATGGAAATGATCAACGTTTTTCCGGTCTATATTACGCTACGACAGATGGGATGATTACACTCGCATCCCAAGGCGATTCGCCGCCTATTGACGTTTCTGACCGCCAATACATCCAAGATGCATTGCAATCTAAGAAAACAACTGTATCATCAGTTATTACAGATCGCGTTCTTGGACATCAAGCTATTATGATTGCGTCTCCAATATTTAATAGACAAAAGGAACTCTCAGGATTATTATTAGCAAGTTTACGCTTTGACTACATTTCAGCCTCTTTAAATGCTATTAAACCACAATATCATTTCGAAGTGACTGATAAACATGATGTAGTTTTTCTAACCGATGATAATAACGAAACAAGCGATGGGTATTCTAACATGCTTACTACCCCACTCCAAAGATTAAATTGGAAAGTCTCTGTTTCTCCGTTACCTATTCATCAACAAACTTTATACCAGTTAGTTTCAATAGAGTGTATAGCTACTTTATTTTTAATGTCTATTTTATTTTTACTTGCTCAATATATGTTATTAAAACGTCAAACAAAACTAGAAAGACAACAAAATGAACTACAAAAAATTGAATTGGTTGGAACTTTTGCAGCTAGTACAGCTCATGAAATCCGTAACCCTCTTACTGGAATTAAAGGACTCGTTGCTCTGTTAAAAGAGAAATATAAAGATGAACAGGATCAGTTCTACTTTTCCGTAATCGAACAAGAAATAGAACGGATTAATGAAATTGTAAGCGAATTTCTTATTCTTGGAAAACCAACTGCCATCACTGAACAAACATATGATGTAAGAACGATTCTTAATGAGGTATCATTAATTATCCAATCTGAAGCGAATCTACATAACATTGTATTTCATTTACATTTGCCAGACCACCCTGTTCATATACGTTGCTCAAAAGACCATATGAAACAAGTGGTTTTAAACATTACAAAAAATGCAATTGAAGCCATGGCTTCTGGTGATACATTAACCATTGTAGTAACAAACAACGAAAAACACGCACACTTGCAAATTATTGATACTGGAAAAGGGATTCCTAAACATATTCAAAAACACCTCTTTCATCCGTTCTTTACTAATAAAGATACTGGAACAGGTCTTGGGCTTGTTATATGTAAACGAATTGTAGAGATGTACAATGGGCATATATTTATTGATAGTAAAGAAAACAAAGGAACGACAGTTCATATAGAGATTCCATTACACATAGTATAATTATCCTTATCTTAAAAGGGTAATTATACTTATTTCATAAAACCAGCTACAAACATTCTCCAAAAATTATTTGATTTCCCTTCATACCCAATTTGAAAAATAGGAACCTTTATAATTGAAAACCATTTCGGTGTTTGTTTTTCTTTGTAACGCTGATACTGTACGATAAGCTTGTCCAATTCTTGACTAACTTGAATTGTCTCCATACTATTTAACCCACTTGTTAATCCTAAATGAATCATTTCTTCACGTTTCATATGAATATCATGCGAAAGCTTTTCTAATGTGTACTTCCTTTTTACAGTAAACATCCATATCCCCCTTATTTTTCTTCAATACTCTCAACGCCTCTTCTACTTTAGCCCTTTAAACACTTAATCCTATTTAAAATTGAAGAATCAGAAAATTTAACATTTTTCCCCTGTAATTTACAAATCTTTACCCTCACTTTGAGAATTATTACAAATTATTCTATCTTTGTAAATACATTCGCAATAATAGACATTTTTTTCATCTTCTTTTTTGTGAATACTCAGTAAACAGTGGATTCTCTATTTTCAATGTACTTTTCTTCGACATTTTTTGTTTAATTTATGTAAAAACGCAAAACATAATGATGATTGATAAAGTGAAACTTGAATTAGTGGGGATTTTGTTCATCCCCCACTAATTATTAGCCTTCACCAATCGAGCGCTTACGGGCAGTGGATCTCCCACCTAACTTCTTTGCTCCAGCCGAATTTTGAGGTGGGAGTCTTACTGCCCGCAAATAGCGGGATAAAATAGAAAGGAAATATTTATATGCGCAAATATACCATTGCATTTCTCGTCTTCACCCTGTTCATACCCTTCTTCTTCTTTCCTATTCAAGCAAACGCTCATACGAATAAGGTTGCTATTGTCATCGATGATTTCGGCAATAATATGAAAGGCACAGATAAGATGTTATCACTTCCAATTCCACTCACTGTTGCTGTTATGCCATTTCTTCCTTCTACTAAACAAGACGCAATAGCTGCCCATAAAAAAGGGCATGAAGTTATTATACATATGCCAATGGAACCAATTAGAGGAAAAAAAGAGTGGCTTGGACCAAAAGCGATTACAACAGATTTAAGCGATGAAGAAATAAACAAACGACTCGAACAAGCAATTCAAGAAATACCTCATGCAATAGGAATGAACAATCATATGGGATCAAAAGTAACCGCTGATGAAAGGATTGTACGTCTTATACTTTCTGCCTGTAAAAAACACGGTTTATTTTATTTAGATAGTAAAACAAACCCTAATAGTGTTGTCCCAAAAATCGGTAAAGAATTAGGCGTGCCTATTATTGAAAACCAATTATTTTTTGATGATGTATATACGGTAAGTCACATTTCAAAACAAGCACAATTACTCATAAAAAAAATCCAAGACAAACCCATTATGGTAGCTATCGGACACGTTGGGGCTCCAGGTGAAATTACATCACGTATTATCGAAACTTCTATTCCTAAAATTCGTGAGCATGCAGACTTTATTTTTTTATCTGATTTAGCGTTATCTCCACCTTCTGTTTCAAAATAAGATTCATTTCTCGCACTAAAAAAGGTACCTATCTACGTATAGCAGATAGGTACCTTTCCTTTTCAACTTAAATATAATCTACATGACTCACCCTGAATCCCTTTTTCTCTATCTTTTCAATTAATTGCTTTAATTTTTTTTCATTTAACTCATCCGATATATTTACGATAACACGGCGAATATATTGATCACCATTATCAAGCGTAAACAGCCCACCGATATTATATGCTTTTAATAATGTCCCAAGCTCTTTAATTGTTCCCTTACAATCTTGTGTTGCAATTGTTAATATATAACCACCCGTCCGCATACCGAACGAATCCTCAATAACATCAAATACATTAGAATGTGTTAAAATGCCGACAAATTCATTATACTCATTTAAAACCGCTAAAAACGGGAGACGACGAATAACGTAAAAAGCTCTAAAAAAAGAATCCTTTTCAAAAATAAACGAATTTGGATTTTCCAGTACATCTTCTGTACTTACATCCTCTAATCTGCTATTACACTTCTTTTCTAAAAGATCTACTTTATAAATAATCCCCGTGAATTCCTTCTCATTTTCTGCTAATACAGGGATTGCGCGAAATCCCGTTTCATTCATAATTTGTAACGCCTTTTCACCAGAATCATTCGTTTTACAAAATGTCACCTGCTGTTTTGGCAGAAAATGATATTTAACTCGCAAAATATGTTCCTCCTTACATGTCAACATGTAATCTATATATAATAAGGAGACCTATATTTTATGAGTGAAATTTCTTTTTAAAACGCTTTCATTTTTATAGAATGGTAATCTCTGTGAATACATCTTTATATAACAGAACTTTTTGCCCCTTTTATCATTAAAAGCTTTACGTGATAGTTCATTAAATACTCTATACCTTCCAACCATTTTTTCGCTTCTTCTGGAGTTTTCCCCCACACGATCATTCCGTAATTATGAACAAGGACTACTCCTCCACCTTCAATAAAATTCGGAACATTATTTTCTAATAAATTAGCGAATTTCTTTTCATCTTCTACAATTGGAATTGTCATTTCTGTAATACCATCTTTTCCAAAAACACGTTCCACACTACGTTTTTCGAATGTTACTTCTCCTTCTTTCCCATATAGCTCTGACATTAAATGACTATCTACAGTCTGTACTTGTAAAATGCATTCTGCACTACTTTTTTTATAAATATCCGCATGCATAAATGACTCTATAGCTGGTTTTTCTTCGTTTTCAAATACTGGCTCACACATGCAATTTACGACAATAAAATCTTCTTCAGAAAATACCCCTTTATCTCTTCCCTCTACATTCACTAAAAATGTTAATGGCTCTTTTGACGTACACATCGATAAACTAATTTTCGTACCATAAAACCAATCGCGAAGTGCCAATTCTGCTTTCACATCTTTTAATTCGTTCCATTTTTTCAGAAAAAATAACATTTCGTCACCCCCGGCGTAATATTAATATAATGTTCAAATCCTTTCTATATAAAAGGAATGTTTTTTGATTATTCTAAAAATTTAATTGAATTATCACACGAGAATGCCTTTTTGTCAATATAGTTTCAGCACCTATCGGAAAAATAGGCCTATCACATGTAAACACTCCTGTCTATTTAGCACTTGATTTTGTACATATAAAAAATACGTTATTCTTCTTATTAAAGAATAACGTATTTTTCTCATTTATTATTTTTTTATTGCCTTATACAGAAATTGCGCATATTGCTCACGTGTTACGAAATCATCCCCTAAAAAGTTCCCATTCCCGTCACCTTTTGATATATTATTATCCACTAATGCTTTCACATATCCTGCTGCCCAATGACCTGTTGGTACGTCTGTAAAGTTCTCCAAATTATTTTCATTTAACTGAAATACTTTTTGTAATACTACTGACATCTCGTACCTAGTTAATACTCCTTCTGGACGAAACTTACCTGTACCATCTCCTTGCATAATTCCAGCTTGTGCAACTGTAGCAATATCTTGCTCAAACATATGCCCTTTCGTATCAGTAAACATCTCTTTCTGCTCTACTTTACTTTCTAATTTCAAGTACCTTTGTACTAAAGACGCAACTTGTCCACGAGTAATATTATCCCCAAATCCAAATTTACCATTTCCATATCCTTTAAAAATATCTTCTTTCGCTAAATAGTTAATTGCTGTCTCTGACCAATGTCCTTTCGGCACATCATTAAATTCTATTACTGCTTCTATTTTCTCGTCTTCTTTAGAAGGATTGTCCTCTTTACTTTCTACTACATTTTGAATAACAGATCCTGTGAAGAAGATTCCTGTATCTACAAATGGGTCTTTCACACCAAATTCATATACTTTCTCACCTGGTGTACTCCACTTAACTACATCGTTACTATACGTACCATCTTCACTCTTCAAACGAATTTTTGTAGAGATTTTACCATCTTTTTCGTATACAGGTACTTTCACTTCTTTATTTACTTCTGTGTCCGCTAAAAAGACTTTTTGATTTTGAACATTAATGTAAGCTGTCTTACTTAGTTCCACAACTGGTCTCACATCGCGGATTTCATTTGCCACAAAACTTAGAAATACTAACTTTTTCAAATTGCTAACTGGTGTTAAGTCTGAAATATAATTTGCCTCTAAATCAAGCTTTTGTAAGTTTACTAGACTTGATAATGGAGTAATATCCTTTAACTCATTATTAGGTAAATCTAATTCTGTAAGCTGAGTCATTTTAGCAAGTGGTGTCACATCTTCAATTTGATTTTTCCCGATAAATAATTTATTTAATTGATTCATTTGATCAATACCCGATAAATCTTTAACCTTATTACGCGTTAATACTAAGTCCTTTAAAGGTAATGAATATAACGGTTTAATATCTTCAATTTGATTACCAGCTAAAGTTAAGTATGTTACATTTTTCAACGCGCTTAATGGAGCAACGTCCGTAATTTTATTATTTGCTAAATTCAAGTAATCTAGTTGTTCCATTTTCGCTAATGCTGTTACATCTTCTATTTGGTTGCCTGATAGATATAAACTTTTTACATTTTTCATTTCAATTAGTGGTGCAACATTTGTAATTTTATTATTACTCAAATCAAGAGATTCTAAATTATCCATCTTAACAAGTGGTGTTACATCTGAAAATTCATTACCACGCAAAGCTAAATGATTTAATTGCTTTAAATTCGCAAAGAACGACGGATCTGTTATCTTCGCATTCGCAACTGTTAAAGATTTTAAATTTGGCATATATTTTAATGCACTATAATCCAGAATCTCATTCGTGTTTAAAAACAAGTCCTTTACTTGTAATAACTCCTCTTTCGTAATTGGTGTATTTAAATCTTTTCGATTAAATACTTTTTTATTAACAAGTTCTCTTAATTTGTTATCTGTTATCATATTTTGACTATCAACTGGATGATCCGTTTCCGTATTGCCTGAATTAGAGTTATCATCTGGTTTCTCTGTATCTTTTTCGCCTACAGTTGGATCTTTAATTTCAAATTGAACTTGATATTTGTGATCATATCCGATGGCCGGAATAAGTATATGCATTTGCATATTATGCTTCTTCTCAAATTCGCCAATTTCAAATTGGACTACTTTCGTTCCATTTTTCCTCTTATCTTCTGATAAAACTTTCACATCTTGAAATACACCAGGTTGGTTTTTATCCTCTATTCTAAGATATTGAAAATAATCGCTATCTTGTATTGTTACAGTAACGATTTTTTTCCCGTCTTTAATTGCTACTTTAGGATTTTTTATGTACTGAGAAACCATAGATGGCTCATCTTTTTGATCCTTATATATTTTAATCTCAGTATCATACGTGCGATCACTGGCTGCTGCTACCGACTGGTTTGCTTCAATTTTTATTGCTGCTAACGCTGGAGTAGAATACGCAGCAAATGGAATAGCTAATGTTGTTGCTACTACTAGAGCTTTAATATAACTTTTTTTCAAAATAATATCCCCTTATCTTATATATATTTCAATTGATAATTACTATCAATTACTAACATAATAAATGATAATGAATCTCATTATCATTGTCAATAAGAATATTACATTAAGTTTATATTTCCATAGATAAAAAATAAAAAACCCTTTACTCAAAGGGCTTTTTTGCCTATCGTATGAAGGATTTCACTTTTTTCTTTTTCATTAATAACACCAATTTTTTGCAAAATGTTTGCATACAATACAAGTTTATTATATATCCGTTCCGACATACTTTCCCTTCTTTCCTTCGACCAACTTTTTTTGTATTGGTAAATTATATGAACGAGATGAGAAAATGTGTCCACTTTTTGCATAAATACAAAGCTTTTATTTTTTTACTTGCTGCTAGTAAAACTCCCACCTAAAAATCAGGTGGGAGTCTAAACGTATTCAATTCATTTAGCAAACTGTCCATTGAATATTATGCTTTTTGACTTCTTCTTCAAAACTATAGGGCATTTTCTTATCACAAATAATATGTTGAATACGAGAAAATCCTGCTATTCGGTAGTTCCCTTTTACGCCTACCTTTGTATGATCGCATAAAATATACGTTTTCTCAGCTAATTTCATCATCGCTTCTGACAGTTTCGCCTTTTCTAATTCAAAGCTAGAAACCCCAAAACCTTGCAACAACCCATCAATCGAAACGAATGCTTTATGAAAATGAAATTGATGAATTACTTGCTGTGAAATAGACCCCGACACACGTGAATGTTTTGGGGATACTTTCCCGCCTATAAATAAAACTTCACCGTGAAACATCTTTTTATTAATAGAAGAAATTAATTGTGTTGCTACCGGAAATGAACTTGTTACAATCGTTAAATTTTTACGATGAACAAGATATGGCACCATTTGAAGTGGTGTACTTCCATCATCAATCGCAATAACATCTCCATCTTCCACAAACGTTGCTGCTTTATACCCAATTCTTTTCTTCTCTTCTATATGCAGCATCTCTCGTTCTAACATCGGTGCCTCTATCCCAGCTCCCGGAAGTTGAACGGCTCCACCGTACACTTTCTTCAATTTTTTTTCACGATCTAATTCTTCTAAATACCGACGAATCGTCTCTGTTGATACTGCGAACTCTCTCGCTAATTCTGAAACTTTTACTTTTCCTTTAAACTCTACCTTCTCAAGAATTGTCCTCTTTCTCTCTTCACCTACTACAGACATAGCCTCACCCCATTTATATCTACCTCATAAACTGTCTTACTTATACAAAGTTATAATTTTCTTTTTCAGTGAAAATCTCTTCATGAATATAAATACCGCGCTTTTCTAGTTCGTCAAAAATAATTTGTGGATTTTCGAAAGCTTCTTCAGGAGTAATAACACCGACTTTATTAACTACTCCTTTTGCAATTAACTCTGTAGCGATTCCAAATGGGATACCAACATTTCTTGTATAGGCCCTTAATTTCTCCCAACCTACTACAGAACCGTCAGATAGCGGATGCGTATGGTATAACACATGCCTTTGTTTTTGATTATTTTTCATACCTACTACTTCTACATGAAGTGCATAACCATAAAGCTCTGTTGCTTGTCCTTCTTTCGATTTTAATAGATACTTCGAAATACAATCCATAATACCAATTTCTTTACCGTTTATTTCAATTTGATCATTACGCAATATACCATAATCATATAAAGCACGAACGAGCTGCATATTTTGCTCTGGCCAAGTTCCTCTTGTTTCAATAAGTTGTACACCTTTATCTTCCAGTGCCTTCGCTAACGTAATCGTTTCTGAATGCGGGATTATATATTGCATTGTTTTTCCGTAAGGTGCTGGTAATTCAATTTCTCTCGGGCGCGCAAACGGAGGTACTTGCTTAAATTCACCTTCCTCATACACTGTACGCGTCGGCAAATGTGGATCATATTCATATGTCGTTGTCTCTGTAATTGATGCAGAAAAAGCAATTGGACGATACGAGCCATGACTTACTCGAACTGACTCTACAGTATCTAACTGATTTGCTGCATACATGGCCATCATTTGCGTTACACCTGGTGTCATACCAAACCCAGGTAAACATGTTGTTCCATGTTGAACAAATTTAGAGTGGGATTCATTTTCTTCACCAAATCCATTTAAGTTCACACCGTGACAACCGGCATCTGCGATACAGCGAGTAGACAATCCATTTAACTTTATCGTCGTACCATCCATTACAATGTTATAGCCCTTCATTTTTGCGACCGTATCCTCATGATTTGTCACATCGACTTTCACAAAATCAACACGAGGATCATTTAACCACTCTACTACTTTTCGGCCTTCATCTTCATTAAAATCGGCTACCGTAATCGTCTCAAAAGATGAAAATTGAACTAAATCTAAAATTGCTTCACGACAAATTTTACCTGCTCCACCTAAGCAAAATACTTTCACCCTATAACAACCCCTTTAGCAATACAATCAACTAAGCGATTAATATCGTCTTCATGTACATCACCGATATTTCCAATGCGGAACGTATTTACTTTCGAAATTTTACCTGGATAAATAACAAATCCATATCGCTTTAATTCATTATATAGCTGCAAAAATTCAAATCCTGCTTCTGGATAAATGAAAGATGTAATAATAGGAGATTGATATTTTTCATCTACTAATGGCTTAAAGCCTATTTCATTCATTTTGTGCACTAGTAGTTTTTGATTGCTATAATATCGATTGTAACGGGCTCTTACCCCGCCTTCTTCTTCTAATTCAAGCAATGCCTGATAAAAAGCATGTACAACATGTGTAGGTGAAGTAAAGCGCCATTTCCCATTTTGCTCTTCCATCGTTTCCCACTGATCATATAAATCTAATGATAAAGAACGAGCTTGTCCTTTACATTTCAATAGTTCATCACGATTTGCGATGACAAAACCGAATCCGGGAACACCTTGAATACATTTATTCGCACTACTAATTAGAAAGTCAATTTGCAACTCAGCGATATCTATTTCAATACCACCGAAACTACTCATTGCGTCAACCAGTGTAACTTTTCCATATTGTTTTCCCAATTTACATACGTCTACAATTGGATTAATAATACCTGTAGTTGTTTCACAATGAACAACTACAATATGCGTAATCTCTTTATCTTGTTGTAATAACTGTTCTACTTCTGCAATATTAGTGGGCTCCCACTCTTCTGTTTGACTGACCACCACATCTATATGTAACATCTCTGCCATTTGTACAATCCGCTTACCATACGCACCATTTGTACAAACTAGCAGCTTTCCGTTTCTAGGAATAACAGAACCAATTACTGCTTCAACCGAAAACGTACCGCTTCCTTGCATTAAAACTGTTGTGTACTTTTCTTCTTCCTTTGTCGCTAACGATACAAGCCTATTTCTTACATCTTGCACCATCGTGTTATATTCAACATCCCACGTACACCAATCGTATAACATAACTTCTTTTACAGTTTTTGTTGTCGTTAATGGTCCTGGTGTTAATAATAAATAGTGATTTTCATTCATGATCGTGTGCCCCCCTTTATGAAATAATAAGTTCTTGTTTCTCGATATGTTCAATTACGTTTTCGAGCTCCTGCATCGTTTCAATTGTAAAATGAGCCCCATTTTCAATGAAACGATTACGAACTACTTCTATTTTTTCACGAAGCTCTAACGGATCCATATTCTCAACTTCCTCTTCCGTTAAACCGAGCTCACTACTACCGAGGATTACACCAACTGTCCACATTACAGCATTTCTGCCCTCTTTCATATCTGACACGGTGTCTCCAACTTTTATCATATGATTCATTGGGTATACACAGAGTTCCATCGCATTTTTATAACACATCCACGGATATGGACGACCTGCTGGAACATCATTTGGCGTCACAAGAAAATCAGGTTTATACCCTTGTATTTCTGCTTCTTTTGCAACAATGTCCATCATTTCTCTCGTATAACCAGTTGTTGATCCAATTTTAATACCTCTTTCACGTAGTGAAGAAACCACTTCTTTTACCCCATCAATTGGCGTGGCATAGTACGGTAAAATAGCAAAGAGAATTTCTTCAAACTCTTCATACATCTCATGAATATCTTCTTCTGTTGGTAATTGTCCGAAGACACGCTTCCACTCATTCGAAATACGGGGCATTTCCGTTAATACCCTAACATGATCAATCTTCAATAACCCCATTGGTTTACGAGCTTCTTCTGCTGTAATTTCAACACCGCGTTTATGAAAAATCTTCATGAATACTTCTAATGGTGCAAAACATCCGTAATCAACTGTCGTACCTGCCCAATCAAAAATAACTGCTTCAATTTTCATTCTATCCATCACCCTTCTTACTTATCTTTTTTGCCATTGTGACGTTCGGTTACGAAGTGCTTTCGTTCCCCATTCATATACAACCCTCACTACAATATTTGTAACAACAATAAGTACACTCATTGCAGCTGCTGGTGCTACATTTCCTGCATCATCCATATTTACAATTGATACAGCAGCTAGTTTAAAATCAGCCGCGTATAAGAACACTACTGCCGATACAGTTACCATTGAATTTACGAAATAGTACATAACCATTTCTAAAATAGCTGGTAAACACATCGGTACTGTTACTCGAAAGAAAGCTTTATAGAATGGTACACTCATCGACTGTGAAACAAGTTCAAACTCTCGGTCCAGTTTCTTTAAAGCAGTCGTTGCGGTAACAAACGTTACAGAGTAAAAATGTATGATATTTACTAATACTAAAACAGCAATTGTGCCATATAAGGAATGAAACGGATTTGTTACTGAAAGTCCTAGAATTTGAATTGTTGGTTGACTGAAGAAAAAGACATATCCTAATCCAAGTACTAATCCAGGAATCGCTAACGGTACAATAGAAAAAAAGTAGCCTACTTTTCTGAAAAAATGTAGCTGTTCTATTTTTTCAATCGCATAAGCGAACACAAATGTTAAAATCGCACCGATAACTGCCGTAACGGCTGAGACAATTACACTATTTTTAAACGCTTCAAGTCCGTCTCCTGTCAAACTTGAAAAATTAAAATGCTCAAGTGTAAAGCTCATATTATAGGGCCATACTTTCACACTTGCAGCAATACCAACTGCCACAAATAAAAGAATGATCATGAACGTGACTACGCTACAATATACGAATGAAATAACATCTCTTTTCTTATTATTTATTATTCTGTAAGGTACTGCTTTTGAAGATAAAAGATTCGCCTGTTTTCTTTGCGTAATACGATCAACTGCAAATGCGAAAATAGCTGGGATCAATAAAATCATTCCGACAGTTGCGCCCATGGACATATTTTGCTGTCCAATTACTTGCTTATATACGTCAGTAGCAAGTACGTTATATTGTCCTCCAACAATTTTAGGTGCCCCAAAATCAGTGAAACTAAGTGTAAATACAACGAACATCGCACTAATTAATCCGTATTTCACACTAGGTAAAGTAACCGTAAGAAACTGTTTCACTTTACTTGCACCCAACATATTAGAAGCTTCATATAAACGATAATCAGAACCTTGGAGAGCAATTAATAAAATAAGGAATGCTTGCGGAAATGTATACATAACTTCAGCCATTACAATTCCTACTGGTCCGTATAACGGTATTTGTATTCCTTCAAATAAACCAAACATCCCTTTTGTTATTAACCCTTGATTACCAAATAAATATGTAAGCGCAATACCGTGCATCATCGTTGGTGCGAATAATGGTAATAATGCTATGTATTGAAATACGCGCTTTCCAAAAACATTTGTACGAGCGATCGCATATGCGTAAGCGAAAGCGAGTGTAACCGAAATAATTGTTGTAGCGCCCGAAATCCATATCGTATTTTGTAATGATTGAACTAGCGTTGGTGTTGTGAAATATTTACTGAAATTCGCAACACCAACAAAAGCTCCATCTTTATCATAAAAGGCTTGTGTAAACAGTTGTAATAAAGGCAATACAAGCATGATAAAAAATGAAAGAAGCATACCAATAATTAATAGTCTTTGTATCCACTCTTCTTTACCGATACGTCTCTTAATCTTTTTTTTTGTACTTTCTACCTTAAAGTTTTCTAACATCTCCATCTATACAATGACCTTCTTTCCATATGACAACATATGATTTTCTGAGAAAGAGATTTGAATTGGCTTTCCTTTTCTAATAGCAGTTTCCTCTACTTCTGATGCCAATATATCCACTACAATTTTCTCATTATAAAGGTGTGTTTTCTCTTCTATGACCCGCACTTCCGTCCGGTATACAGAACCGCGAAATTCCATGCTTTCTACAACTGTTTTAATACCATTATTTTGTACAACTGTTACATGTTCAGGACGAATTGCATGTTCTTCGTTATTTTTCGAAAAGAAATTAATAGAACCAATAAAATCTGCCACAAACGGATTGGCTGGTCTTTGATAAATCTCCTCTGGTGTTCCAATCTGCATAATTTCCGCATGATTCATTACAACAATTTTATCAGCCATCGTTAATGCCTCTTCTTGATCATGCGTTACCATAATAGTTGTTACTCCCACTTTTTCTTGCAAATCACGCATTTCTCTGCGCAACTTTTCACGCACTTTTGCATCTAAAGCAGATAATGGCTCATCAAGTAACAAAATATCGGGAGACAGAGCGAGCGCACGTGCAAGTGCTACTCGCTGCTGTTGTCCACCAGACATTTGAGCAGGATATTTATCTTTTACATTCAGCAAATCAACAAGTTCTAACGCCAATAGCGCTTTTTCTTTTACTTCTGCTTTTCCATATTTTTTTGTTTTTAAGCCGTATTCAATGTTTTCAAGTGCAGTTAAATTCGGAAATAATGCATACGATTGAAAAACCATTCCGAAGTTCCTCTTTCCAGGTGGTAATGCTGTAATATCTTTTCCATTCACAGCAATACTACCTGTTGTTGCCTCTTCTAGCCCCGCTAAAATTCGGAGCAATGTCGTTTTCCCACAACCACTTGGGCCTAATAAACAAACAAACTCATTTTTTTTCACAGTAAAAGAAATATCCTTTAACGCTGTAAATGCATCAAACTGTTTTTGAATGTGTTGAATTGATAAATATTCGCTCATTTTTCTCTCTCCCACTCACTTACTTTTTCGGTTCTGCTTTTTGGCCAAACTCTTTTTCCCATTTTTCTAAAATTTTGTCACGATTTTCTGCTGCCCATTTAAAGTCATTCTTTTTATATAACTTTTCTGTCACATCTTTAGGGAATCCATCTGGAAGTTTATAATCATTTTTAATTGTCGCAAATCCATTTTTCTCGAAGTATAACTTCATTACATCATCTGTAATTGCCCAATCTAAAAATGCTTGCGCTAATTTATCATTTTTAGCATTATCTTTTTTAATAAGTGCGTTCGCTTCTACTTCCCAGCCTAATCCTTCTTTCGGCAGTACAACTTCAACTGGTGCACCTTTTTGTTTCTCTTTCAAAGCACTATAAACCATTGATACACCAACTGGATATTCACCTGCGCCTGCTAATTTCGCTGGTTTTGAACCTGAATGAGTATAAGTTGCCATATTATCATGAAGTTTCTTCATGTAATCCCAGCCCTTATCTTCTCCCATAATTTGTAGCCATGCAGAAACTGTTAAAAATCCTGTTCCAGAAGAAGCCGGATGCGGCATAACTAGCGTTCCTTTATATTCTGGTTTCGTTAAATCTTCATATGATTCTGGCATCGGTAAATTTTTCTTCTTCAATTCTTCTTTATTTACAGCAATCCCCGTCATAAATGCAGTATTTCCTACCCATTTTTCTGGTTTCTTATCGTCTTTAAATTGCGGAAGGACACGATCTGCTCCTTTTGGAGAGTATCCTTTTAACATATCTTTTTTCTCTAAAGCTAATAGACTAGACGCTGCAGTTCCCCATACAACATCTGCTTGTGTATTTTTTCCTTCAGCTAGCAATTTCGCTGTAATAACTCCTGTTGAATCACGAACAATGTTCAACTTCACGTCTGGGTACTTCTGTTTAAAAGAATCAAGATAAATCGGTACAAGCTCTTCTTCAATCGCTGTGTAGACAGTTAATGATCCAGATAATTTATCATCTTTTACTTTTGCTCCAGCACTTTCTTCTTTCTTTGCACCACACCCCATTAATAACGAAAATACCATTCCAGTTGCTACAGCTTTAAAGATTGTTTTTTTCACTGTCTCTCTCTCTCCTTTTACAAATCTTATGTACAACTCTAATATAAACAACTAGTGTAAAAGCAGTATTAAACCAACATTAATCTTTTGTTTGTTGTTTGTTTTTGTGTAATACGTTGCTACTTCTATGTTTTTTCGCATTTTTCTGCTAATATCAAACGTGAAATTTACAAATAATTAAAAAAACCTTTATAATCCCACAAAAAAATGAGGCGTTTGTAAAAAACGCCTCATTTTTGTTTACCTTTTTTTGAATTACGATTTGCATACTTCGCACTATTTTCTCCTTCATACTCTAATGCAAATTCTGCATCTGGTAAGCTTTCTTTCGGAGTTTTATTATTATTAATTGCTGCATTTTGTTTTACTTTTCTTTTTACCAACATATTCACCTGCTCTCACGAAATAACTTTCTATTCTAGTTTGAAACAACTTACAGTAATTATTACTGGGAAGTGTTAACAAGTACATAAGAGCTTATAGATGGAAATACTACATACGAACAAGCCATTACAAAAAGGAGCGATTACTTTGAAAGAAAAAGAAACGATACAATCGCCAATTTTAGACGAGACGCTCCCTCATCAAATGAACTTTCCTTCTTTTAAAGGCACAGGCAAAAAGATGCAACAACCTTTTATAAATCAATATAATGTTGTAATTGGAGACAGTAAATACGATTCCACTAACAGTCCTCTTAATAATTGGAGTGATGAGGTAGATCCTGCCATTATGGCTGGGGAAGAATGGATCCATCCTACAAATGATATCGGATGGATTGCAGAAGAAAATCAAGAATTACTTAAAAACGAAGTTGATAATAAAAATGATGCTTTTATGCATCCCCAATTCGGAATTAACGACTAAAAAAACCATTCTACCTAACTCAGGTAGAATGGTTTCATACTATCCAATAATAATTCGCTCTTTCGGGTACTTATAGCGAGCTGGTTGCTCTCTTCCGCCACTAGCTAATATAAATGTTAAAATACCGACGCGTCCGATAAACATAAGTACAATGAGTACAAGTTTACCAACAGTTGTTAAATCAGGAGTAACACCTGTTGATAGTCCCGTCGTTCCGAAAGCAGAACAAACTTCAACGATTAAGCTCATAAGCGGTACATTTTCCGTAATAGATAAAATGAATAGCGCTGAGGCACATAATAAAATCCCCATCGTCATAACGACAGATGCTTTCAACACGTCCTCTTCATGTAGCTGACGTTTGAAAACTCGGACTGTTCTCCCGCCTCTTGCAAATGTATATAACGATAATATACTAACTGCAAATGTTGTTGTACGTATTCCGCCCCCAACTGAACTTGGAGATGCCCCAATGAACATTAATATACTCATAAATAAAAGCGTTGGTTGTGATAATTCACGTATGTCCATTGTAGCGAGTCCTCCACTTCGCGTCGTCACAGATTGGAATAATGTATAAAATACAGTTTCATGCCATGACTTTCCTACTAAAAAATGATTTCGTTCTAATAGAAAAATCATAATTGTTCCAACAATAACGAGTACAAAAAATGTCGTTGTCGTCAATTTTGTAAATAACGAAAAGCGAAATAGTGGTTGTCGCCTTTTACTAAGGAATTGTTTTACTTCCATTAACACTGGGAAACCGATAGCTCCTAAAATAATAAGCAACATATGAATCATTTGAACAATATAATCTTTTTTGTACGGAATAAGTGATTGTCCTGTTAAATCAAATCCTCCGTTCGTTGTTGCGCTCACAGCGGCAAAGAAACCGTGAAAATAAGCTTCTTGCCAAGTCGGGAAATATAGTAAAAACCTTGTACCTAACAGGATTGCTCCAATGAGTTCTATCGAAATAATTACAATTAAAATAGAACGCATCAATTCTACAAGGCCCGATAAATTCCCTTGGTTATGGTCTGCCATAATTAATCTTCTTCTTTGCAAACCAATCTTTTTCCCCGTTATAATCCAGACGAATGTACCAAGCGCCATAATTCCTAATCCGCCTAATTGTAAAATAAGGGCTAAAACAATAATTCCTGCCGTTGTAAACGTATCTGAAATCGTAACAACAGACAGTCCTGTAACACTTACCGCACTAACAGATGTAAATAGTGCATCGATAAATGTCCATTTCACTTCAGGCTTCGTAACAAATGGTAAACTAAGCAAAATTACCGATACGACTACTGCTAGTAAATAAAATACAACGATAAGTTGTACGGGACGTAACTTTTGTAAAAACTTTTTTATATCTCTCATTCCATCACTTCGCTACCTTTTTTTTCTATCGATTAAATAAAGAAAAATCATCACTTTCTTCATTTGTAAATAACTGCTGAAATAGTTTCGCAAATACCATTCCGTATACAGTTCCATTTCCCCCATACGGCAGTGCGTAATATAAATTATGTATTTTTTTATCTTCTTTTAAAATAGGAAGACCGTCATGACTGCCACCAAATGCTGCTGCCCAATAGTACTCTGCCCGTATATTTTTATACTGCGGGAACATTTCTTTTACAATGTTAATAAGAAGATCACGCTTATGCAATAATTTCGTATCGCCGATTTTTTGAATTTTCAGCGCCTCATCTAATCCGCCTATAACAATGCGGTTTTGATACGTTCGACTATACAAATACGGACGTGCTGTTTCCCAAATTAACGATTGCTCATGCCAGCCTTCAAAATAATCTATCTTATTTGTCACAACGGCATAAGACGTTTCTACTGTTGTATTTTTTTCTTTCTTTCCAAAAATTGCTTCATAACCTGTCGCCATAATAATATTCTTTGCTACTATTTTATTTCCTGTATTCGTGTAACAAATTAAATCATTTTGGATTTGTTTAATATGTAATGCCTCTGTATGTTCGTATATAGTAGCGCCCATTTGTTTCGCTTTATGCAAAAGACTATGCGCTAATAAATACGGATTCACTTCTGCATCACCGCTTGTATATAACGCTGCTTGTTTTGCAAATGAATAACGTTTCTTAATATCAGACTCTGTAAAATATTCAACCGGAAATCCATAATGGCGTAACGTATTATATTCTTCTTGTAAAAATGAAACATCCTCATCTCTACTTGCATAATACAAACTATTTCGCGGAATAAAATGGGGATCAATATCGAGAGTTGGCACAACCTTCTCCATTGTTTGCAGCGCTTCATAACAAAGTCTATATGCTCGTACCCCTTTCTCTTCACCAAATGTATGAATAAGAGAGGTTAACGATTTATCATGAACAAATTGTAATAATCCTGTATTTGCAGCTGTGCTACCACATGCAATTGCTCTTTTTTCAATGAGCATAACACGCATTCCAATTTTAGCTAACGAATACGCTATATGAGCACCCGCTTCTCCACTTCCAATTACGAGCACATCACATATCATATCATTTTCTAACGTTGGATAACAAGGTACAGAAACTCCAGAATTCCAAAACAACTTACCAGTCATAAGCTTCATAATTATACTCCTACCATATAATTTTCTCCTTTCTATGTTTCGTCATTTTCCATAAAAAAATCCAACTAACATACGCTAGTTGGATTTTTTCTCTTTAATTAGAACGCTCTTCAAGCCAATTTCCAACCGTCGGATATGTTTGCTTTACAGCCGTTCCACCATACACAATAGACATATGTCCTGTCGGTAAACATACATACTCTTTATCTGTGCTAGAAATATGATCAAGTAAAGCTTCTACTTGACATGGCAGAGCGATATGATCACGCTTCGCAGAAATATTTAAGACATTCGCCTTAATATTTGCAAGGTCTACCTTTTGTCCGCGAATAACGAGTTCACCCTTCACTAATTTATTATTTTGATAAAAATCACGAATCCATTGTCTATACGATTCACCTGGGAACGGAATACCATCGCCTACCCACTTTTGAACTAATTTCCAACTTTCGACGAAGCGCTCATTTTCTGAACGATCGACTAAAGCAACATATGGACCGACAAAGTTTGTAATTGGTTTTAACATCTTATTTCCGAAATCAATCATTTCTGGTGGAATATTTCCAAATGTATCAACTGCTTTATCTAAATTGAAATATTTCTCATCTAATAAAGGACCGTATAACCCTGTTTCAGAGAAATCAAAAGGACTTGTCATAAAAATCAAGTTTCGAATTGGCATGTCCGGATGAAGCGCTGCATAAATAGATGTTAACGTTCCACCCATGCAATAACCAAGTAAAGAAATCTCGTCCGATTTTGCAGTTCTCATTACTTTTTTCACTGCTTTTGCAATATAATCGAACACGAAATCATCAAATTTCAAATGACTATCTTCTAAACCAAATGTGCCCCAATCAAGCATATACACATCAAAACCACGATCTACTAAATATTCCACTAAACTATTACCTGGAGTTAAATCCATAATATACGGTTTATTAATAAGAGCGTATATTAATAAGATTGGAACTCTCTGTGTTTTTTCTTGTTTTGGAATGTAACGATAAAGCTTCGTTTTATTCTTCGTCCAAATAACCTCTTTCGGTGTTAAACCAACTTGTGGTTCTGGTTCGCGTAATAAAACTTCGCTCGCTCTTTTCACACGGCGATATGCTTTACGATATTCTTCTGGGTACAACTCCAATTGCTTTTCCCATTCTGTTACGAATGTAGTCATTTTTTCTATCTCCTTTTTGGTCAATTTCTTTCTAAAAAAAGAAGTGCATTCCTGCTATGGATATGCACTTTTTTCTTACTTCATTACATGTATAATCCGCCGTTAATGTTTAATTGCTGACCTGTGATATACGCACCGTCACGGCATAGATATACTACACCTTTTGCAATTTCATCAGCTTGACCAAAACGTTTTTTCGGGATTTTCGCAACGATTTTTTGACGCACTTCTTCTGGTACTTCTGCTACCATTTCAGTATCAATAAATCCTGGGCAAATTGCGTTTACAGTTACATTTGTTCTTGCAAGTTCTAACGCTAATGATTTTGTAAATCCTAGCATACCTGCTTTTGCTGCTGAGTAGTTTGTTTGTCCAAATCCACCAGCTTGGCCAATAATAGAAGAAATACTAATGATTCTTCCTTCTTCTGCTTCCGATATGTATGGAAGTACCGCACTTGTCGTATTAAATACACTGCTTAAGTTCACGTCAATTACGCGCTCCCAATCTTCACGATTTAATTTTTTGAATGTACGATCTCTTGTAATACCAGCATTATTAACAAGAATATCAACTTTACCAAAATGATTCACAGCTTCTTCTACAAGTCTGTTTGCATCTTCTACTTTAGAAACATCCGCTTGAACTGCATAAACGTCATGTCCTTCTTTTCCTAATTCATTTACTAAGTTTTCAGCTGCTTCTTTACTGCTGTTATAGTTAATAACTACTTTTGCTCCCTCTTCTGCTAATGCTACTGTAATTGCTTTTCCAATTCCTTTTGCCCCACCTGTTACGATTGCTACTTTGCCATTTAATTGAACCATTTCTTTTCCCCCTTAAATGAATTTGTGAACGATTGTTATGAATCATTTTGGTACTCATACTAATTGAGTCCATATATTAATTATGTTTCGTTGTTTATACATGAAAAGAGATTCTCCCTCTCTCTTTTACACGTTATAAACAAACGCGATTATCATTTTTTATTTTCTGGCTTATTTACAGGCTTTACTTCTTCTTTTACAGGTACTTGTAGTTTAGCTAGTACTGCATTTTGCTTTTCTAGCAATTCTAAAATTTGATCAACTTTCGTTTCTAACGTGCGCATATCTTGTTTTACTTTCGTAACATCACGCTTTAATGTAGGGGCTTGTCCTAATGAATCCACTTTCTCTTCTAGAATTTCCTCGATATTATCAACTTTATTTTCTAAGTTAATAACAAGCGTAGCTACTCTAGCGATATCCTCTCTCGTCGGCACATTCACCTGTTCTAAATAATTTTTTGTCGTATCATTTAATGCTTTTTGATAAAACAAATTCAAATCTAGAACGCTGCCCATCCAAGCAGAATATTCTTCTGTTTTAATTGTTTCATTGAGCGCTTTTCCCCAAAATGTTTCGGTTTGTTCATAAGCATTTTTCCATGCTTGCAATGGATCGAATTTTTGATCAATCACTTCGACTACACTCCCTTTTTCGTTTTTGAAACAATTCAACCTATTCACTATTTTCTAATATTCCGAATAAAACTTCAAGTATATATTTTATTTTTCTTTATTTTCTAACAAATGTATTGACATTAAAAACAGATAGGTGTAAATTGCACTTATAAGCAAAAAATTCCATCTAACTGATTCATGAGGTGATGCACAATCATGCTACATAATGAACCAGAACACCCAGAAAGTTTGGAAAAAAACCAAGCGAAACAACCAAACTCCATGCCAAAAAACTTCTTAGTTCCTTTCTTACTTCTCTGTCTAAAAGACTGGAGTCTTCATGGTTACAAACTTATTCAAATGCTAATGGACATCGGCTTTTCTTCTGTTGACCAAGGTAATGTGTATAGGACACTACGCAAATTAGAAAAAGAAAATCTTATTTCTTCTACTTGGGATACAAGCGAAGGCGGGCCAGCGAAACGAATTTATTCTTTAACAGAATATGGAGAGCAATATTTAACAACATGTGCGACTTCTTTTGAACATTATCAAAATATGTTGCGGACGTTTTTCACGTTATACACCAATGCATTCTTTCCATTTTCTACTTCTCCAGAAAAGGATGAAAAGGATTCTTCATCTTCACCTGGTGGTACAGCAGAGTAATCTGCGTTCACAATATGCAAAAAAACATTTGGAGGTCAAACAATGGAAACTAAGCCATACGAATTAGTCGATGCATTTTGGAAAAACTGGTCTCAATCTCTTTCCCTCTTCTCTTCAGCTGGGAAACAATTAGAGCAACTTACTTTAGAAACGTTAAAACAACAACAAGACGCTTTGCATAAATTAACATCAGGAGTAGATGAACTAGAAAAAGAACTACACCAATTCACTGCTCAGTTCAATAACCAATATACAGACTATGTGAAGCAATTAACTGGAAACTCCTTAAATGATCAAATTAACGAGTGGCAAGAAAAGTGGAATGAGCTTTCTAATCAAATGCACCAACTTACTGTTTCGCCTACGAAAACATCTTTGTCTATTCTTACTCAAACTAGCGGCCAATTTGAAGAAACAACAAAACTCTTTATCGAACAACAACAGTCGCAACGTGAAGAGGTTCAAAAACAGTTAGAAGTTTTTTTGGGAGAGTTCAAGTCCAAACAACTAGAACTCGCAAAGCAGTTCGAGGAAAACTCAAAAAATCTATTTACTTCCATCAAGTAAGAAAAATGTGGCAACTAACTGCAGCACAAACAAAACTCTTTCTTCCTCCTACTACATCAAGATGGCTTACATTTTTCGATATGGAAAAGAAGGAGGACAAAATGAATCCATTTCAAGAAGCACAAACTGTTCCGGAGCTTCGTTACGATGAGATTCAAGTCGGTGATCAAGCATCGCTTACAAAAAAAATTACGGATGAGGACGTTATCAATTTTGCAAAATTGACTGGAGATGTAAATCCTATTCACATTCTAGACTCTTTTGCAAAAACGACAATGTTCAAAGAACGTATTGCCCATGGCATGCTCGTTTCAAGTTTTATTTCTACCATTCTTGGAACGAAACTTCCTGGCAAAAATACGATTTATTTATCACAAAACGTTTCATTCCGTGCTCCTGTCAAAATCGGTGATACACTTCGCGTTGTGGCAGAAGTTATTAAAAAACGGGACGATAAAAAAATTATCACATTGCAAACAAACATATATAATCAATCTGATGATATTGTCGTAGAAGGTACAGCGACAATACTGAAAAAAGAGTAGCAAATTTGCTACTCTTTTTTCTATCCAAGAACTTCTAATCACACCGTTTACTTCCGTGTATGAGTACGTCGTTTACACATAAAATAACATTACCAGATAGCACTTAGCTAAACTGGATTACTCTTTAAGGATGTGTATCAACATGGTGAAAACAAACAAATTACTAGTTCCGGGTGCAGAGCAAGCACTTGAACAATTCAAATATGAAATCGCACAAGAATTCGGTGTAAGCTTAGGATCTAATACAGCATCTCGTTCTAACGGATCAGTTGGCGGTGAAGTAACGAAACGTCTTGTTGCTTTAGCTCAACAACAATTACGCGGATAACTATATAACCTATGGCTTAGAGGCAGATATTCTCTGCCTCTTTCTTTTTTAACATACATAATAGTGCTTCTTCACATACTAGTAAGAGCAAATCGAAAGGAACGATATGTGAAATGAAACGGATTAACATTAGCATGAGTCCTCCCCGTGTTCTTACTGTATCTTTTATTATGCTATCAATTATCGGTACATGCCTATTGAAATTGCCAATTGCTACAACAACGTCTATTTCATGGCTCGATGCTTTATTTACAACGGTTTCTGCTTGTACGGTTACAGGGCTTGGTGTTGTGGACACTGGTAAAGTATTTACCTTATTTGGCCAATGTGTCATTTTAACACTTATACAAGTTGGCGGGCTTGGCATTATGAGCTTTGCTGTTTTAATTGCAATTATGCTCGGCAGAAAAATCGGCCTTCAAAACCGGATTTTATTACAACAAGCATTAAACCAAACAAATGTCGGCGGAATCATTCGTCTTGCAAAAGCGTTATTTTTATTTTCTTTTACTGTAGAATGTATCGCTACTTTACTTCTCTCTTTTGAATGGGTACCAAAATACGGGGTTGCCAAAGGTATATATTATAGCTTTTTTCATTCTATCTCAGCCTTTAACAATGCTGGGTTTTCTGTGTGGAGCGATAATTTAATGCCGCACTCCCATAGCATTCTCGTCAATCTCGTTATTTCTTCCCTCATTATTTTAGGTGGGATTGGTTTTACGGTTATCGTAGATATAAAAAGAAAGAAAAACTTTAAAAACCTTACTTTACACTCAAAGCTTATGCTCTCTTCTACTCTAATCATCAATATTATTGCTACAGCTTTTATTTTTATATTCGAGTTCCATAATTCTCTTTCTATGAGAGGATTTACACCATTTGAAGAAGGTATGGCTGCTTATTTTCAAGCAATCTCGACTCGTACAGCTGGGTTTAATACAGTGGATATTGCCGCTCTATCTAAACCATCACTTTTATTAATGATGCTTCTTATGTTTATTGGTGCTGGCAGTGCTTCTACTGGTGGTGGAATTAAATTAACAACTTTTTTAATTATGTTTTTCGGCGTATTTAAATTTTTGCAAGAACAAGATGATATTGTCGTGTTTAAAAAATCCATTAAAGATACGCTCATTGTCAAATCATTAACGATTACTATTATTTCAATTTCGTTTATTTTTCTTTCCATTTTAATTTTAAGCATCACTGAGAAGGTTCCTTTATTAATGAGTGCTTTTGAAGTATTTTCAGCATTTGGAACTGTCGGCCTTAGCATGAATTTGACACCACACTTAACAATCATCGGCAAAACAATTATTATCTTTATGATGTTTTTTGGAAAGATGGGGCCTTTAACATTAGCCTTTTCATTTGCACGTAAAAAACAAAGAAAAATAAAATATCCAAACGAAGATATTTTAACAGGTTGACAACCGTATAAATTATCCATATAATGAGAGTACAATAGCATATCTCCAAAGGGGAGTAGCGTCCAAGAACTATTTCTTGGAAACAAAGTCGTCATTACGTAGAACTTAGTTCTTCCGGCTTTGTTGGCATTTTCATTACATATGTCTAGCAAGACCTTTGCCTATCAACGGCAGAGGTCTTTTTTGTTTTCAAATTTCCTCCACCGTTGATGCGCAGGAGTATGGGGAAACTAAACAGTGGGAACTTCTTCACTTGTTTAGACTTTATAGAAGTGAGAGGAGAATTTACATGGATGTATCATTATTATTGGAGTATGGTTGGGTATTACTCATCCTAATTGCACTAGAGGGGATTTTAGCGGCTGATAACGCTCTCGTTCTCGCAATTATGGTAAAACATTTACCAGAAGAAAAACGAAAGAAAGCACTATTTTATGGATTAGCAGGAGCGTTCGTTTTCCGATTCGGATCACTATTTATGATTTCGTTCCTAGTCGATGTATGGCAAGTGCAAGCAATCGGTGCAATTTACCTTATGTTTATCGCTGGTAATCACTTATTTAAAACGTATGTTAAAAAGAATTCAGATGAAGAAACAGAAGAAAAAGAAGCAAAGAAAAAACAAGAGAACTTTTGGTGGACTGTATTTAAAGTCGAGGTTGCTGATATCGCCTTCGCAGTTGATTCAATTTTAGCTGCTGTTGCATTAGCAATGACTTTACCGAAAACAGGATTAGGTACAATCGGTAGTCTTGATACTGGACAATTCATTGTTATCTTTGTAGGTGGACTTATCGGATTAATCATTATGCGATTTGCAGCAACTGCTTTCGTACAAATTTTAAAACGTAAACCAGGACTTGAAACTGCAGCATTCTTAATTGTAGGTTGGGTTGGTGTGAAATTAGCAGTTTATACATTAGCACACCCTGCATTAAATGTAATTCCGCATTCATTCCCAACATCTACTCCGTGGAAACTTACTTTCTGGATTGTATTAGTTGGAATCGCAGTTGGCGGTTGGTTCTTCTCGAAAGAAGTAGAAGTAAAAGTAGAAAAGAATTTAGACGAAAAAGCGCTGTAATTACAGCGCTTTTTCTTTTTTCTCGTTTCAATCCCCCTCTCTATTTTTAGAAAAAATTCCATTATACTACCTTTTGTAAGCGCTTCCCTTCTAGATGTATGTCCTTTTTGTGAAACATTGCACAAACTTATTGAAACTATGAACAAATCCATGTACCTTATTCATATAAGGAGTATTTATAGACGATGTATTAAAGGAGCGTATTACTCATGCTAGAACAAGGATTAGATTACGTTGTAAAACTGGCTAAGAGCAAAAAACAAATGCTAGATATAAATCCAATGCAATATTTCATTCGTGCTGCACTTGCGGGCATTTATATCGGTTTTATTATTGTACTATGTTTTAAATTAGGTAACTTTTTTCATATTGCAGATTCACCAGCAACATATTTAGCTTCCTCCATGTTTTTCGGAATTGCTCTCGTACTTATTATATATGGCGGCGCTGAATTATTTACTGGCAATACGATGTACTTCACAGTGGCAACTTTAAGAAAAGAAACAACGATTTCTGATACACTTCGCAACTGGGTTGCTTGTTATGCAGGTAACTTAGCTGGCGCTTTATTCTTTGCCTTACTATTTTACGCAACTGGAATTTTCGAAGCAATTGATCACAGTCATTTAATGAATAAAGTTGTTGAAGGAAAGATGAATACACCTACAATGCAATTATTCTTTAAAGCGATTTTATGTAACTGGCTCGTATGTCTTGCCTGCTTCTTACCTTCTCAAGTGAAAGGTGACACAGCCAAAATATTAATGATGATGATGCTCGTTTTCACTTTCTTTTTATCTGGTTATGAGCATAGCATTGCTAACTTATCACTGTTTGCTTTATCTTTAGTATCACCACATCCTGAGACAATTTCTTTTGCGGGCGCTATTCATAACTTAATTCCAGTTACAATCGGTAACATTATTGGCGGATCCGTATTTGTCGGTATGGTATATCATTACTTAACAAAGAAAGCACCTGTTGTTGAACAAGAGAAAACTCAATTAGTTGGAGCTCAAACAGAGGAAATTATTCCTTTACAAGCACATATGAAACATTAAAAACTCCAAAGTTTCACTTTGGAGTTTTTAGCTCCCTACATATTTCAAGGCAATATAAGGATTAATTCCCCCGTTTTCCTTCCCTCTCTCTATGCTCTTTTTCATCTGATGCATACCGATGACATCATTTGTATGAAGGTGAATTTCATTAACATATAAACCTTCGTTGCAGAAAGCTTCTACGAAATCTAACCCACTTTTTTGTCGCCATCCCATATTATAATCAAGGGAAATAATATTCACCTCATTGTCCCTAACAATTTGCAAGGCAGATTCTACTGTAGTTGCCAAAACATATCCGTATGGGCAACTTCTTTGATCATCCATATATACATTCATTTTCTATCTCCTCTCTATTTTGCATATGTGACCAACACATAACATATTGCTCCAAGGCTAATAAAAGGTCCAAACGGAATTGGAGTTCTTATTTTTATACGCTTTAGCGCTATACCTATTCCGAAAAAACAAAGACTAAAGCAAGATGCTAAAAATAAAGTTATAAAAACCCCTTTCACTCCGACTATACATCCGAGTAACGAAAGTAATTTTACATCACCTCCGCCAAGACCATCTGGATAAATCTTTTGCATGCAATATAACAAAATGAATATAGTTCCACTGCCAGCTAAACTATCTATCCAAGTAACTAACGGTACAAAAATACATTCTAAAATAAGCAAAAGCGCAAACCAAATTAAAATACGATTAGGTATTAGCATATATACTAAATCTGTAACTGAAATAATTAGAAGTAACGAAAAAAGCGATAAAATGATGATGAGCTCTCGTTCCATTCCAATTACATATACAGTAAGAAAAAATAAACTGCCTGTAACAAATTCAAATACTATGTACAAACTTGAGATTTTCCTTTTACAATTCGTACAACGCCCTTTTTGTATACAAAATGAAATGATTGGAATAAGTTCTTTCGGCTGTAACGTATACTTGCAGTAATGACAGTACGAACGCGGTGTAATAATAGATTCCCCTACTGGGACTCTCATCGCAATCACCATAAAAAAAGAACCAAACACCATACCTATTAACAATGCATATAAATAAGTGAACATCCCTTCCTCTCCTTTCCAAAAGAACATAACAAAAAAAGGAGAGAACTTCTACTTCATATTATCTTTATTCTATTAAAAAAGCAGGCCGTTTTCCGGCCTGCTTTCCCCTATTTTATACGATGAAATATACGGCTTTTAATGGCCCGTGTACTCCGACAACAAGATTCATTTCAATATCCGCAGAGTTACTTGGTCCTGTAATAAAGTTAATACAAGATGCGACTGCTTCACCTTTTTCCACACGTGAGTTCATATGTTGAACTGCTTGTGTAATACGCGGTACAAGTGTTTCACGTGGAATAATAGCAAAGTATACAGTCGGTAAAAAGTGTAAAGAACGCCCTTGTCCTTTATAACTTTGTACAACAATCGTACCAGATTCAGCTAAAGTATAATCACTAAATGCAATACCGATGTTCGCTTTTTCCGCTATACGCATATTCTCTTCTTTTTTCTCAGGATCCCATACATTTACCTCAACATTTTGCTTTGGAAGCTCTTCTTTAAATAAAGAAGTCAATCCATAGGAATCAAAACGTTCATCTGCTGATAATATAATAGGTCCTCCGCCGTTTTCAACGATTACTTTTTGAATATCTTCACGTAAGCGGTCGTTTGTCGTTTCCACAACAGTTGTATGAATGTTTGTACATTGCTTTTTAAATACTTCTAACAATTCTTCTTGTGAATAATCTTTTAACGTTTCTACATTCACATTACTTTTCCATGCTGGACGTTCTACGCCTTCTGTTTTACGCGCGCGCCCAAGTTCTTTTGCGATATTATCTAGAAAGGACTCACGGTTTTGAATTAATCCTGTCATTATTTGTCCCCGCCTTTCTTATGATCTTTATACCAATCACGGAATCGTTCTTTACTTGGAGCTGGGAATTCACGAATATCCGTCCAGTTTTTAAGTGGTCCAACACCTTTTGATACACGGTTACCAGATGTAAATGGACTCATTGCTGCCGGTGCCATTTTCGATCCCATTTTATATAAAGCTGCTGAAGAAGCACCCATACTAAACATTTTCATTGCTAATTTTTCTGCAAGTGGGGCACGACCTTCTTGCTCAACGATGACTTGACGATGTTTTAATAATAAATCATGTAATGGAATTTTTACTGGACAAGCTTCTGTACATGCTCCGCATAAACTAGATGCATAAGGAAGCTCTTTGTAATCGTCATACCCACCTAAAAGTGGTGTTAATACCGCACCGATTGGTCCTGAATAAATAGATCCATACGAATGTCCACCAACGTGACGATATACGGGACATACGTTAACACAAGCGGCACAACGAATACATTGCAATATTGAACGGAATTCCGATCCAAGAATTTGAGAGCGGCCATTATCAACAACGACTAAATGAAACTCTTCTGGTCCATCTACCTCTTCCTCTTGAATTGGTCCTGCTACTGTTACATAACTTGTTAATTTTTGACCTACCGCACTACGACATAGTAAACCAACTAAAACATCTAATTCTTCCATTGTCGGAACCATACGTTCCATACCCATTACTGCAATTTGTGTTTTCGGAATCGACATGACAAGATCGGCATTACCTTCGTTCGTCACTAAACAAAGAGAGCCAGTATTTGCAACAGCGAAGTTACAACCTGTCACACCAATTTCTGCATCCATAAATTTCTCACGAAGTTGTTTACGAACAAACTTTGTCATTTCGTATGGATCATCAGAATTTTCATATCCAAGTTTTTCTTTAAATACATCACGAATTTGCGTTCTGTTTTTATGAAGTGCAGGCGCAATAATATGTGATGGTGGATCGTTATCTACTTGCAAGATATACTCTCCTAAGTCACTCTCTAACACTTCACAACCAATCTCTTCAAGGGCATGATTCATACTAATTTCTTCAGTTACCATTGATTTTGATTTTACAACTTTCTTCGCTTGTTTCTTTTTTGCAACGTCTTGAATATACTTTGCTGCATCCTCTTTCGTTTTCGCAAAGTAAACGTGACCGCCTCTTTTTGATACATTTTCACTTAACTGCATTAAATAATAATCAAGATTTTCTAACGTATGTTGACGAATTTGTTCACCTAGTTCACGCCACTCTTCCCAGTTTCCCAACTCGTCAGCTGCTTTTAATCGATTTGTATATAAACGCGTTTGTGCAGAAGATACCGCTCCGCGCATAAACGAATCTTGAATTCCATCGCCAACGCGATCATTAAATTTTTTCTCACTGATTTTCATAGACATAGCTTATGTTCCCCCTTCATGAGCGACTATTCAAGACCTCAGCAATATGCATTACTTTTACTTCTTTTCCTAAACGCTCAATACGTCCGCCAATGTTTAACAAACACCCACAATCTGCACCGATTAAATAATCAGCACCTGTTTCCATTACACTATCTACTTTTTCATCTACCATTTGCTCAGAAATTGGAGTCATCTTAACTGAAAACGTTCCCCCAAACCCACAACAATTTTGCACGTTCGGCAGTTCTCTCACAATTAATCCTTTTACGCTTGATAATAAAATTCCTGGTGCCTCTTTTACTCCAAGCAGGCGTGTCATATGACAAGATTTATGAATAGTAGCTATCCCTGGTAAACTTGCACCAACATCTGTAACTTTTAAAACATCTACAATAAATTGTGTAAATTCATATGTTTTATCAGCAACCTTTTGTGCACGTTCAGCCCACTTCGGATCATCTTTAAAAACATGCGGATACTCATGAAACATTGTCGCACAAGATCCAGATGGCGTAACGATATATTCTGCATCTTCGAAAGTTTCAATCATATGTTTCATCGCTTCTTTTGCTGCTTCTACATGGCCGCTATTATAAGCAGGCTGACCACAACAAACTTGTGCTTCTGGAAATTCAATTTCACAACCTAAACGCTCCAATACTTCAACTGTTGCTTTACCGACGTTTGTTTCAAACATATCGACTAAACAAGTAACAAATAAAGTAACTTTCATAACTATAATTCCCCCTCATTACAACTCCGCCAAAAATCATATGGTCATCAGATGACTAAGATTAGAAGAAGTAGGCTCAACCATGGCCTATCCTCTCCCCCTTCTAAAGAAAACGCTTACTTAATCTCTCTCTATTTTATCAGAAAATTAGATTTTTAAAAGATTAAATTACGAATTTATATCGCTTTTACCTGTGACAATATGTTCTACATTTGTTAAATGATCTAGCATCGCTTGCTGCGCTAATTCCACATCTTGCTTTAACACCGCATCATATATAGATTGATGCTCTTCTAAAAGTCGTTCTGATGTTGTTTGTTCACCATATAAAATAATGCGTCTTGATTCACCAATCGTTTCAGCAATCATCTCTGAAACATGATTCATGAGCTCAAGCAAGATGTTATTATGCGAAGATTCTGCAATTCCCATATGAAAATGAAAGTCTGCTTTTTCACCAGCCTTCTCATCTCCAATGCTCTTTGCCATTTCATCTAACCACTGCTTCATATTTTGCAAATTAGCTCCCGTACGTTTTGCCGCTGCCGCTCGAACTGCCCCCACTTCGAGCACCTTCCGTACTTCTAATAAATTCAAAATATCCTCTTTCTTCATTAATAACTTGTTATTTAGTGATTTTGTTAATGAAGAAGGATCGAAATTCCTTACATATGTACCTTCTCCTTGTTTCATTTCAATTAAGCCCATTGCTCTTAGCGCACTTAGCGCTTCACGAACAGCAGATCTGCCAACTTGAAACTGCTCAGCTAATTGATGAACAGGAAGTAGTTTGTCACCAGGTTTTAACGTACCATTTTTAATCATTGTTAAAATAGCTTCAGATACTTCTTCGTAAATTTTTTTCGGTTTAATAGATTTGTACTCCAGTTAAATCACCTCAGTATCTTCCAAACAACAATTGTAACGTTTTATAAGAACTTAGCATCCATAACTATTTTAGAACGAATTAGTAAGAAGTACAAATGTTTTGTTCATAAAATAGTCAAATTTTTGATATTTGTTTGATATTAATTAATACATTTACGCGTAACTATTTACCTTCAATATGAAGAGCATATTCCAAAAGTTAGAATATGCTCTCCTCATCTTGTGCTTTTAATTTAATACTAACTGTCGTGCCCTTACCTTTTTCACTTTCTATTCTCCACTCACCGTCATGTATATGAACAATTTGCCTTACAATTGCAAGACCTAAACCTGTTCCACCGTGTTGACGACTTCTCGCTTTATCTACTCGGTAAAAGCGTTCCCCCAGATTTTCTAAATGCTCTCTATCAATACCTATTCCTGTATCTTTTATGTGCAATTCACAATAATCATCGATTTGCTTTAATGTTATTATGATATCCCCGTTTTGATTTGTATAACGTATCGCATTATCTAACACATTATGAAGTACTTGTTGCATACGATCCTCATCAATCATTACGATAATTTCAGGATTTAAATTCGTTGAAATACGAAGGGTTTTTTCTACAAACTGTAACTCGTACGTATTTAGTACATCTTCAATAAGCTGTGAAAAAACGATAGGTTGTTTCTTTAGGGGAAAGTGTTCACCTTCTAGCTGCGCTAGATCTAATAAATCATGAACGAGGCGCTGCATGCGACCTGCTTCTTTATGAATAAGTTGCGTTACTTTTTCCTGCTGCGGCCCCTTCGCTACACCGTCTAAAATAGCTTCACTATATCCTTTAATATAACTAAGCGGTGTTCTAAGTTCATGCGAAACATTAGCTAAAAATTCCTTACGCTTTACATCTTCTGTTTCTAAGGAATTTGCCATTTTATTAAAGGCTTTTCCCAATCGTCCAATTTCATCTTCTGAAGAAATTGTAATCCGCTCTGAGAAATCTCCAGTAGCCAAATGATTTGCAACTCGTTCCATTTGCGAAAGCGGTCTCGTAATGGCGATAATAATTTTTCTACCAATCCATATTGTAATTAAAATCATTGCAAGTGCTAACGGCGCTAAAATAAGACCCATATCAAATATTAAGTCTTTTATACTTTTTAAAGGAATATAAGAGTATACAATACCAACTAATTTTTTATTATCTAAAACAGGGATGACAACACCCATAATATTACGATCAAAATGTTCTTCATACCCTATCTTTGTCACAGTTTTCCCATCTAATAGTGCCTGTCTATCCCCTTCACTTATAAGAGAATGATGGTGAACATCAAAAGGCAAACATGCGCTTAAATCACGCGGATTGTATACGAAAAGGACATCTGAACTAGATATTTGATCATATGCCCTTACTTTCTCTTCAAAAGTGGATACTCCTTCACGTTTATCATATTGCGTGGCAAGACGTTTCCCTTCCATTACTAATGAATCTTTTAAATTATCAACGTATAACTTTTCATATGAGTATAAAGATACAAAATAAAGAAAGGAAACTGTTACACATACTGCACATACTACTGTAAGCCAAAGCTTTTGTACCATCGTAAACATACGTTACACCTCAAATTTATAACCTACACCCCAAACGGTTTGAATGTAGTTTCCACTTTCTCCTAGCTTTAGACGCATCGTTTTCACATGCGTATCTACCGTTCTTGTACTTCCTGCATAATCATATCCCCACACCTTTTCAAGCAATTGTTCCCGGCTAAATACTTGTCCATTATGTTGGCAAAGAAAATATAGTAAATCGAACTCTTTTACCGTAAGAGGAATCGTCTCACCATTCGTCTCGACCCTCCTACTTTTTTCATTAATAAGAATCGGTCCAAATTGAATCTCTTCTTGCTGTTCTTGCTTTGTATATCGTCTTAAAACAGCTTCCATACGAGCAATTAGTTCCCCGGGACTAAATGGCTTTACAATATAATCATCTGCTCCCATACGTAAGCCGTTCACCCTATTCCACTCTTCACCTTTTGCTGTTAAAAATATAATAGGTACATCCGACGTTTTTCGAATCTCTTTACAAACTGAAAGCCCATCCATCTCAGGCATCATAATATCTAGTACAACGAAATCGTAATGATCCGTCTCTAATTTTCGAAGTGCCTCTTTTCCATTTTCAGCTTCTCCCCACTCGTATCCGAAGTTATCTAAGTACATTCCGACAAGTTGCCTCATATCACTTTCATCATCTACGACTAGCACGTTATATTTACTCATTGTCCTTCCCCTTCTCTCTCTATGAGTTGAAACGGTCCTTTTCCGACTTTAATTGTTTGTTTTATTTTCATATTCTTCATATCCATTACGCATACTTCATCGCTATCATAACTAGCTACATATCCTTCTGCCCCGCTTTTCAAAAATGCAAATGGATTAGATCCTACTTCTGCAAACCCTACCTCTTGATACGTACTTGCATCAAACTTTCTAAGCGTATTTGAACCGTGACTTAGCGCATATACAAACTTATCATCCTTTGTTATATTCACAGGCATAAACGGAGCATGTAAAGAACGCATCATCTCTCCGCTTTGTAAAGAATACACTAATACTTTCTCATTCACTTGACTTCCATCACCATGTCCACCAATCCATATTTCTTTCCCATCAGCGCTAACCGTTGCTCCTGTTGATGCTGGTGGAATCATAAAGGACTGTATCACTTCTTTTTTCTTTGTATCAATGGTCGTTAGTTTCGTATCATAAAAGTTGAGTACTGATAACTGGTTATGATGCTCTACCATCGTTATCGGCCCTTTTCCTGTTGAAACACTCCCTGTCTCTTTTCCTTTTATCGTAAAGAACCTTACCTTTTGTTCATTTTGATCGGCAGCAAATAATTGTTTTCCATCATCTGATGCGATAACATTAGCAATTCCTTTTCCAGTCTTATATTTGTCCACTTGTCTTCCTTCTGCTAGTGAATATACATACATATATTCTAATTGCTTACCATAAACAAGTATTTCTTCGCCATTTGGAAGTAGCGTAACCCCCGCAATCGGCTCATTTAATTCCCATGTTGTTAATAGCTTCTTTGTTTTTTTATCAATAAAACTAATACTACCTTCCTTTATATTCGTTGTTATAATAACACTTTTATCTTTAGCAATCGGTGTATACGAACTTCCTTGACACCCTACTAATAGAAATAAAAAACAGAGAAGAAAAACATACTTTCTCAAAAGATTCCCTCCATCTTCAGATGATTTCGTTATAATTGTAAAATAACAAATAAATGTGTGGAAAATGTGAAATCTTCCTTTATTAATAAACTTACATATATAATGTACAACAAATAGAATTTGAGGTGTGTAAATTATGCTTTTTCCTGATTTAGCGAATAAAATTGTACGTGAAGTACGCAGATTAATTACTGAAAACATTATTATTATTAATATACAAGGCATTATTATCGCAAGTACAGATGCGGAAAGAATCGGTCAATTTCATGAAGGTGCACTCCGCTGTGCGAAACAAAAGAAAACTGTCATTATTACAAAAGATGATGAACGACGACTGCAAGGTGTAAAAGCTGGTATGAATCTTCCTTTACTATTCCATGACGAAGTAATCGGCGTGATTGGAATTACAGGAGAACCTGAAAATATTTCACAATACGGAGAAATATTACGTAAGATGACCGAATTATTAATTCATGAAAACTACTTTTTAGAACAACTAGAACTTGAGCACCGTTCTTATGAAGCATTTGTCTTTGATTGGCTTCAAAATACAGACTGGTCTCCAAGTTTTCTCGATCGTGCAAAAACGCTTGGCATTGATTTATATAAGAAGAAACAACTTATTTTATTATCAATCGCCCAAGATAATACGATGCTCCAGCGTAAAATTTGGCAACATATGCGCAACATTTTAGCAAAAGAAAATTTATTTGTTCGCTGGGGAAATGATCGGTTTATTTTGTTTACAACAATCCAATCCAAAGAGCAAACCTTTCAATTTTTAAAACGGTTAAAGCAAGACTGTGAAACTTTATTTTCTATTACTTTATATATCGGGATTGGACAAACAGTTACGCCAAGCAATATGAACTTATCGTACGAACAAGCATTACGCGCCCTTTCAGTATCACTTGAAACGAAAAAAATTGTATTTAATGAAGATTTACGTTTAGAAATGTGCTTACAAGATATTTCTACTGAAACTCGAGAACAGTTTCTAGAGCGTACCATTGAAAACTTAGTATCATCTCCTGAGCTTATGCACACTTTACGTTTATTTATCGATTATAACCAATCTTATAAGCAGACAGCTGAGCAATTACATATACACATTAACACATTGCATTACAGGCTAAAAAAGATTGAAGAGCATACAGGACTTGACCCGAAACAATTCAAAGATTTAAATGTTTTATACTTCGCACTCCTCTTATTAGATAATCATACAAAAAATAATGATAAAATAGATTAATCTTTAGATGATTGTACATAGAAAGAATCCCCCAACTTTTTTATCATTATAACGAAAGCACTGTTACAACGTTTTTTATTATGACGAAATACGTTAACAGTTTGAGGGGGATTTCCAATGTTAGAAAAGCAAATTATTGATTCATTCGTATCTATTGTTGGCGAAGATAATGTAGATACATCCAATATGGGGCGTTTAACTTATAGTTATGATGCCACTCCAAACTTCCAAGCGATGCCTGATGCAGTCATTGCTCCTCGTAATACAAATGAAGTAGCTGAAGTGTTAAAAGTATGTAACGCTCACAAAATCCCTGTGTATGTTCGTGGTTCTGGAACAAACCTTTGTGCAGGAACTTGTCCACTAGAAGGCGGTATCGTCCTTATTTTCCGCCATATGAACAATATTTTAGAAATTGATGAAGAGAATTTAACAATTACCGTACAAGCTGGTGTCATTACACTTGATATTATTAAAGCAGTAGAAGAAAAAGGTTTATTTTATCCACCAGATCCAAGCTCTATGAAAATTTCTACAATCGGCGGTAACATTAATGAAAACTCCGGCGGATTACGTGGTTTAAAATATGGCGTAACACGTGATTATGTAATGGGGCTTAAAATTGTTTTACCGAACGGCGATATCATTCGCACTGGCGGTAAATTAGCAAAAGATGTAGCTGGTTATGATTTAACTCGTTTATTTATTGGTTCTGAAGGAACACTTGGTGTTGTTACAGAAGCTATATTAAAACTTGTCCCTATGCCTGAAACGAAGAAAACGATGCTTGCGCTATATGAAGATATTAACGAAGCTGCTCGAGCTGTTTCTGCTATTATTGCAAATAAAATCATTCCTGCGACACTTGAGTTTTTAGATCAACCGACAATTGAAGTTGTAGAAGAGTTTGCACAAATCGGTTTACCAACTGATGTCAAAGCAATTTTATTAATTGAACAAGATGGCCCGCCCGAGGTTGTCAATCGAGATATTGAAAAAATGGCTAACGTTTGCCGTGCTATGAATGCGGTCGATGTTCGCATTGCAAAAGATGAAGCCGAAGCAGATGCGCTTCGTACAGCACGCCGTAGTGCACTATCAGCACTTGCAAGACTAAAACCGACAACAATATTAGAAGATGCAACTGTACCACGTTCACAAATCGCTCCAATGGTTGAAGCAATTAATGCAATTGCAAAGAAATATAATATTCCTATTTGTACTTTTGGTCATGCTGGTGATGGCAATTTGCATCCAACTTGTATGACAGATGCCCGTAATGAAGAAGAAATGCATCGTGCCGAACAAGCTTTTGCTGAAATATTTGCGAAAGCGATTGAGCTTGGTGGTACGATTACTGGTGAACATGGTGTTGGCGCAATGAAAGCTCCGTATTTAGAAATGAAATTAGGTAAAGAAGGTATTGCTGCTATGCAAGGGATTAAACAAGCCTTCGACCCAAACAACATTATGAATCCTGGAAAGATGTTCGCGAAAGACTCTCGTAAAAGAGTGGTGGTTGAGCGATGACCACATTAAATAAAGAAAACATTCAAAAGGAATTTAAAGAACGATTAAGTGAAGATGAACTACTAAACTGTATGCGATGCGGCTTTTGTTTACCAACTTGCCCTACTTACATTCAATCTGGGTATAAAGAATCACATTCCCCACGCGGACGTATCGCCTTAATGAAAGCCGTCGCTGATGGTTTAATTGAGCCGGATGAAGATGTTGAAGATACATTAAATGTTTGCCTTGGCTGCCGCGCTTGTGAACCTGTTTGTCCATCTGGTGTGAATTATGGACATTTATTAGAAGAAGCTCGTGATATTATTAATCAAAATAAAAAGTTCTCCATGCCCGTGAGAGCTGTTCGTAAAGTTGTTTTTGAAGGACTATTCCCGCATCAAAACCGAATGCGAACATTAACAGGACTAATCGGATTTTACCAGCGTTCTGGTTTACAAACGCTAACACATAAAACAGGTATTATGAAGTTATTCCCTGAAACACTTGCAACGATGGACCTCGTTTTGCCAAAAGTCCCTAAAATGAAAGCAATGAAAGATCGTCCTGAATTTTTACCTGCTGAGGTGGCAAAGAAGAAACAAGTTGCATTCTTCACAGGCTGTTTAATGGATACGATGTTTTTAGAAACAAATAACGCAACGATGAAACTTCTTCAGTTAGCTGGTTGTGATATCGTTATTCCGAAATCACAAAGTTGCTGCGGGGCATTACACGGACATGCTGGTGAAAAAAGTGGAGCAAAAGAATTAGCGAAGCGAAATATAGAAGCATTCGAAGATTTAAACATCGACTATATTATTACGAATGCAGGTGGTTGCGGAGCTTACCTCGTAGATTATGATTATTTACTAAAGGATGATCCAGAGTGGGCAGAACGCGCAAAGCAGTTTGTTTCTAAAATTAAAGATATTACTGCTATATTAGTAGAACTAGATTTCCATAAACGTAATGACTTACGACTCACGCCGCAAATCATTACGTATCAAGACTCTTGTCATTTACGCAATGTTATGCGAACATCTTCTGAACCTCGTATGTTACTAGAGGCCATCAAAGGTGCAATCTATCGTGAAATGAAAGATGCAGACCGCTGCTGTGGTTCTGCTGGTATTTATAATATTGTTCATTCAGAGTTATCAATGGAGTTTCTAGATTACAAAATGGACCGTGTGCATGAAACAGATGCAGCGACAATTGTTACTGCAAATCCTGGATGTCTATTACAAATGAAACTAGGTATTGAACGAGAAGATCTTTCTCATAAAATGAGAGGAATTCACATTGTAGATCTATTATTAGAAGCAATTGAAACCAACTCGTAATAACTCGTAACATACGTAATAATAGGAAAACGGCTATCTCCTTCGTCTATGTAAAGAGATAGCCGCTTTTTTGTCTGCTACAACATTAAAAATATGTTACTTTATTATAAAAAAGAACAACAGAAACATTACAGTTTTGTAAAAATACATCCAGTATATTCCTCAAAAAAATGCTAAAATCATTGATGCAATAGGATTCTTCATTTTTAATATAGGTACATTTATCCAAAAACCCCCTCTTAAAATCAAGTATAAAAATGCTAAAAATTCCTTTTATACTCTATGTTTCTCTTATTTCATCCCTTTCCTCCTCTTAGGATAAATTAGGAATATTTTACGTCTATGAATTTTTTTCCATCTTTTTTCTCGCAAATTGTATGCTACGATGAATTGGTCAGTCAGACAGGCTGTCAAAAACAAATCGTGTGAAAACAAATTAAAACTTTATATAGGGGGACACACATCATGAAAAAGCGTGTTTTATTATCTGTAGCTGCTGCAACAGCTCTTACTTTAGGAGTATCTTCTTTAGATGCACAAGCTGCAACAGTACAACCATCTAACATAAAGGTTCAAAATATTCAGCATTCAAAAATGATGATGAAGCAAATGAGCCAACAAGAATTACAAGCATTCTTACAATCTATGGGAGTTGAATCATTAGCACAATGGAATCAAGGTCAATTCCAACAAGATTGCTTCATTCCTGGTCAACAGCCTACTGAAAATGTTGTTACTGAACAACCAACAGCTAAGCCAGAAGCTCAAAAGCCTGCTGAGGAAACTCAAAAACCAGCTGAACAAAAGCCTGCTGAAGAAGCAAAATCTTTAAGCGAATTCGAACAACGTGTTGTTGAATTAACAAACGCAGAGCGTACAAAACAAGGCTTATCAGCATTACAAATCGATACTGAATTAAGCAAAGTAGCACGCATTAAGTCTGAAGATATGCAAAAAAACAACTACTTTGATCATAACAGCCCTACATACGGGTCTCCGTTTGACATGATGAAGAAATTTGGTATTTCTTATAAATCTGCAGGTGAAAACATCGCCCAAGGTCAACGTACACCAGAAGAAGTTGTACAAGCTTGGATGAACAGTGCTGGACACCGTGCAAACATCTTAAATAGTGGCTTCACTCATATCGGTGTTGGCTATGTAGAAAGCGGAAACTACTGGACACAACAATTTATTACGAAATAAATAGAAAAAGAGTCTTCTCCTAGAAGACTCTTTTTTTATGTTTCATAGCTTTCTAATATGTATGCGTATAAAATATAGAACATAAATAAAATAGCCCCGCAAATTATTACACTAATTAACAAGTAAAATCCCCACTTCAGGCTCAAAAGCAAAGAAAATAATATGCTACATGCCATCACTTGAAAGATTCGCCTACTAACTAAACGGATTTTTTGTAATTTGATCGGTTCTTTCTCTCTATCCTTCACCTTTTTAAACACTTTACTAAACATAAAAAGAAACATACTAATTCCTATCGTTAGTCCTGTCTGAAAGGATATAATACTTCCCAAATTAATAAAGAGAATTAGTATATGGACAAACATCATAAATAAAGTAATACTCTTTATAAATCCATTTATAATGAAGTACTCCCCTTCATTAAACTTATATATATTATGTAAAATAACATATACTAATCCATGTAAAATAATAATAAGGACAGGGATAAATAATACGACAACTTGTTTACTCATAAACTCGTTAGCTCCACCATTCTCGTTCCAATGCACTGCCATACGAGTTGGTAAATATGGATAAATACATAGAGTAAGTGAAAGACAAGCGAAAAATGTCCCTAGCATATATTTATATTTGATCAAGTAATTCTCACCTCTCTTTTCTCTTAACGGCTTCGCCTCTTTTAGAGAAATCCCTGCAAAAATCTACCTTTTTCAACTTTAAATTTACACTTTACCCATTTTCTCTTTCAAATTTTTTCATTGTATCGTTTAAATTTGTAGGGAAAGGTACGTCAACAACGATCTCTTCTTTCGTAATCGGATGCAAAAAATTAATCTTCATCGCATGTAACGCTTGCCCGGACATATATGTTGTTTGCCCACCATATAATACATCCCCAACTAATGGATTTCCATTATAGCTCATATGAACGCGAATTTGATGCGTTCTACCGGTTTCTAACTGTAACGTTACGAGCGTCGCATTTTGTTTTTTAAAATATTTCTCTACTTTATAATACGTTATAGCTTGGTCTGCCTTTGGAGAAACACGACGCCTTGTAGCATGATGTCGATCTCTTCCGATAGCTGCATCAATTGTCCCCTGCTTCTTTTTTACTTTTCCTTCAACAAGTGCCATATACGTTCTTTTGATTTTCCGTTCCATTAATAAACGATCCATAATTGCACCCGCAATTCTATGTTTTGCGAATACAACACCACCTGTCGTATCTTTATCTAATCTATGGATATGCCGAACCTTCGTCTCTAAACCTTGCATTTGAAAATGAAAAGCAACAAGATTGGCAAGTGTTCCCGTCCCATTTTTTTCAGAAGGATGTGTATCCATTTGCCCCTGCTTATTTACAATGAGTACGTGATCGTCTTCAAACACTACATTTAATTCACCATATTCCGGCTCTACGCCGTACTCCTCCTCCATAAACATATGAACTTGTAACTTATCTCCTTCTTTTAAAAGTTCATTCCATCTCCTTTGTTCTCCGTTAACCGTAACACCTTTTTCCATACGAAGTTGATGTAATAACTTTTTTGGTACTTCCCATTCCATTTTTAACAACGACTCAATACTTATACCATTCCACGTCGCTGGAACCGTAATTTCGCACCATTCGCCCTTTTTCTTTGTTTCCATACTATAATCACCTTATTTCTATTGATTCTCTCATTGTAACGGAAAACATACTTTGATGCACCGTCAAAAATAGAGGACAGTCTTATAATCGACTGTCCCCTCACGCTCTAAACCTTTTCATCTCCTGCAACACTTCTTCAGCTTTTTGTTCATACAACAAATCTTTAAAGAAATCCGCCAATCGTTTATAGTCGTTGTACGTATCTAATAAGTCGTCTATTTTCTCTCCTTTCATAACTTGCTGCTTTTGCTTCATTTTTACTGGATAACGATACCCCGATACTTCTTGTATTTTATAATACTCATCCTCTACTTGAATAACTTTTACAATTTCCTCTTCTTCCGCATCCATCGTATACCCGTCAAATTCTCTAAGTAGTTCATAAATAATATGAGTCCATTCATCTTTTGGGTAAAACCCTTTTTCTAACCGATAACCGACAATGCGATACATATGCCCATCGTTTTCAGCAAACTGTACTGTATCATTTAGCTTAAACTTAAAATAACGAAACATTGCCTTCACCTACTTGTATGTAATCTTCTTATCACATACTATGCGCAAAATATAGGCCCTGCTATTCATAAAACAAACTCATCTTATAGATGAGTTTGTTATGATGATTTTTCTCTTTTCTTTCGAAATGGTAGCCACCAGTTCCAATCCCCAAACAATTTCATTAAACTTGGTACGAGCATAAGACGGATAATTGTTGCATCAAGAAATATTGCTAATGCAACCCCAAGCCCCATCTGCTTTACTGGTAAAATATCAGTAAAGGCGAACGCACCGGTAACAACAATCATAATTAAAGCAGCTGACGTAATGATTCTACTTGTCGATACAAGTCCTTCTAACGTTGCTTGATCGTTATCTCCTGTTTCTTCATAGAGCTCATGAATACGTGAAATAAGAAATACTTCATAATCCATGCTAAGCCCAAATACGAGGCCGAAAATAAAGATTGGTAATACAAATAAAACTGAACTCTCTTCTAATCCGAAATGGCCACCTTCAAATAACCAAATAACAATTCCAATTGTTGCACTTAAACTAAGTACGTTCATAATAATAGCTTTAATTGGAATGAGTATAGAGCGGAATGCGAATAATAAAATGACAAAGGTTGATCCAAATATAACAGACATACCAATTGCAACTTTATCTTTAATTTCATCTTCTAACTCTTGCTGGAACGTTGTCATACCGCCCAAATAATAAGTAACATCATTTTCTTTATAATTCTTTTTGAAATCACGAACCCATTGTTTTGCAGTTTCTGTACTTGGCTTCGTATCCAAAAAGACTTCCATTGTTGTTTTATTTCCTTTCGTATACGCTTCAAATACAGGAGCTATTTTCGCAGCTTCTGGCGACTGCAATATTCCAGCAACTTGATCTGCTTTCATTCCATTTAGCCCGTCATATACACTTTTTACCTTATATACTTGCTTATCATCTTTTAACTTTTGAACAACAGCCTCTATCTTTTGTAAACTTTCTTTTTCTGTTATGTTTTTCTTCGTCTCTACTACTAATGTAACATCAGCGTGTGTTTGGACAGTTTTATTAAAGGCTTCTTCATACTTCTCAAATGCAACTCTCGTATCACTCTTTTCAGGTAACGCTTCAACACCAGGAAACTGCAAGTTAGCTGTACGTAGCGGTAATAAACAAATAACAATAAATGTTGTAACAACAATAATCATGACGATTGGATGTTTCATTACAAACTGTGCAAATTTACGCCATACATTTGATGGGGTAGGCGCCGCCTGATTCTTTTTTAATATCCTTTTACCAATTAAAGATAATAACGCTGGAAGAAGTGTGAGCGAAAACAAAATGCTCATAATAACGACAATCATCCCGCTAATAGCAACAGACTGAATATAATCTATCTTAAAGAAAAATAAGCCTGATAAACCGACGAATACACATAACCCTGAAAATACGATAGCACGCCCTGCCGTTTGATACGTAATCGCTATCGCTTCTTTCACTGTTCTCTTCGCAACTTCCTCTCGGAAACGATTTACAAATAACAGTGCGAAATCAATTGATAATGCGAGCCCAATCATCGGCGCAACATTTAACACGAAAATAGATAGCTCTTTATCACTACCTATAAAATATAAAATCCCCATCGTACTAATTACACTAAGCGCGCCATTTACAATCGGTAAAATAGACGCAATCAGACTACCAAATGAGAATAATAGTACGAGAAAAGCAATAGGTAATCCAATCATCTCTGCTACTTTTAAATCATTTTGCGTTCTTTCATTAATCTCTTGATTAATTTTCGGATATCCTGTCGGTGTTACTTTTAATACGCTATTACTTTCCTTCTCGATTTTTCCGGCAAATTGTAATGTCTTTTCCATTCGTTCTTTATTTGTTTTCCCGGAAAATAAAATCGTCGCATAACCGATATCATCTTGTAGCATCACTTTATTTTCTATCGGATGATGGAAAGACTCATACGTTTCTTTCTCTTGAATATGTTTTATAATTCCCTCTATACCTTTTTGAAACTCCTCATGTGTAGCATTCTTGTTCTTCTCAAAAATGAGTAAAAGTGTATCCTGAGACTGCTTAAAATCTTTATCTAAAATTCCCTTCGTCTTTTGATAATCCCCTTCTGTTTGGAAACCATCACCGCCCAATACTCCCGGAAGTTTTGGAGCAAAAATACCGAGCACTATCGCAAGTAGTAGTAATGCTACAATTACTGTATAACGAAATTGATACAAAAAAGTTCCTAACTTCCCCCACTTATCAATTTTATGTACATTTGTCTTCACACATTTTCACCTACTTTATATAATTCACTTGTCATTTATACTGTATCACATCTCCCCGTAAACAAAAAACGTCTAGAAAAACTATAATACTAGTTTTTCTAGACGTTTTTCTATCTCTCGTTATTAAGTCCCAATCTCTCGGTAAGTAAACGATGACAATAAATTGCTATAATTAACAAAATACCACTTGCGCAGTAACCAGCTAAAATATCAGTCGGATAATGAACATTTAAAATAACTCTACTTAATCCAATCAATATAATTAATATTCCCATCAAAATCGTAATACCATATTTCCCAGCTACACTCTTCAAATTGGCAGCAATGATATAGGCAAGAAAACCAAATGTCATAATAGATAGCATTGCATGTCCACTTGGGAAGCTATATCCAAGTGCATCAAGTGCCTCGTTTAATGATGGACGGTCTCTTTTTACAATTTCTTTTATCCCTTTATTAACAAGATGTGTCGTTAATATAGCCATTGGATACACGATCATAGCAGCATAATAACGTTTTTTCCAAAAAACGAGCAAACTTATAATTAGTGTCGTTATAACTCCAATTGCAGATCCTAACTTTGTAAAATATGTGAAGAATGTAATTGAGCTTTCTGTTTGTAATCCTTTTACCATCTCTCGGGCATATGTATCCACTGCTGTAACTCCGCTTGCTTGTACTCTCCAAGCGATAATGCCGAATAAAGCAAGTAATAAAATCATACACATGAACTCATATCGATGTAACTTTTTCTTCAAACAATTTCCTCCTACTTATGAAAAAATGCGATTTCTACTTTAGAAACCGCATTTTCTTACTTATTTACCTTTTGTTTTCAGCTCTGTCCAGTAACGATCGTAATCTTTTAACTTATCGTCTACATCAACAAGCCATTCTGTACGATCTAATTCTTCTTTCGTTAAGAAAATCATGTGGTTTTCACGATATTCTTTACTATGAAGAGGACGAGCTTTTTCATTTGGATTACTGTAACCAATTGACTCATAGTTTTTCACACTTACTTTTTCATCTAATAAGTAATTCATAAACTTCTCTGCAAGTTCTTTATGTTTCGCACCTTTTGGAATCGCTAACGTGTCAGCCCAAATTGTGCCGCCTTCTTTTGGTACAACGTATCCTACATCTTTGTTATCTTTCGCGATAAATGCTGCGTCTCCAGACCATACAGTCCCGATCCACGCATCTTCTGTAATGAATTTTTGTTTAATATTATCTGTATCAAATGCTAATAAGTTTGGAAGTAGCTTCTGTAAATCATTAGACGCTGTCTTTAACTGTGCATCCTCTTTTGTACTATTAGAGAAACCATTTTTCTTAAGTCCCATTCCTAATACTTCACGAGAATCATTTAATAAAGTAACATGTCCTTTATATTTATCGTTCCATAAATCATTCCAGCTTGTAGGTGCTTCTTTCACATACTTTTTATTGTATGCAATGCCTGTTACACCCCAAGTATATACTAGAGAATACTTATTCTCTGGATCAAACGCAGGTGTTTTAAAGTTAGAAACAAGGTTCTCGATATTCGGGATGTTCTTCTTATCTAAAGGCGCTAATAAGTCCATCTTCGCCATCGTTTTCACCATATAATCAGATGGCTGAATTAAATCATATGTCGCGCCACCAGCTTGTAATTTCGCAAGCATTTCTTCATTACTTGCATATTTATCATAGTTAATTTTCACGTTATATTTCTTTTCAAAATCTTTTAAAACTTGCTCATCAAAATTGTCAGCCCAGCTATAAATGTTTAATTCTTCTTTTTTCTCACCACAACCAGCAAGTACACCTGCAGCAAGACTGAAGCTAATTGCTATACCAGCTAATCTCTTCACTAATTTCATCGGTTTATTACCTCCTCGTTCTTTCTATATCATTCGTATTATAAAGGAAGGTGTCCTCCAGAGTTTTCTTCACCGTCTGCACCTTTATTACGGAAGATTTCCGATAGCACCATTAATCCTACAATTACAACAATTAATATTGTAGAAAGAGCATTAATTTCAGGTGATACTCCGCGCTTAACCATACTATAAATGTATAATGGCAATGTTGTTGATCCTGGTCCTGATACGAAGAAACTAATTACAAAATCATCAATCGATAATGTGAATGTTAATAATGCGGCTGAAATAACTCCTGGTGCAATTGCTGGAAACGTTACATAACGAAACGTTTGCCACGGCGTCGCTCCTAAATCGTTTGCAGCCTCTTCTAAATCACGTCCCATACCAGAAAGACGTGCCGCTAAAATAACAACAACAAATGAAATACTGAATGTAATGTGTGCAATAATAATTGTTGTTTTTCCAAGTTCTATACCTAATTGACTAAATAGGATAAGTAAAGATAATCCCATTAAAATATCAGGAATTAAAATTGGTAAATATACAAGACCGTTAATGGCCCCTTCAAAACGATATTTGTAACGGTGTATTGCAATAGCAAAAATCACACCAAGAACTGTCGTCACAATTGTCGTTATAAGAGCAATCGTAATACTATTTACAAACGCATCAATAACATCTTGTTTTTGAAATAAATCTGTATACCAATGGAGTGTAAAGCCCTCCCATTCCGCATTAATGCGAGAATCATTGAAGGAATATACCATTAAAACCATCATTGGAAAATACAAAAACAATAAGATTAACCAAGAATAAGAAACTAAAAACTTCTTCATTTTTGCCTATTCCCCTCCGTTTCCATCATATTTATATACTTTCGTTGCACGATAATATAAGTAAATTAACAGAACAGAGAATAGAACAACAATCATAGATAACGCGGAACCAAACGGCCAGTCACGTGAACCTAAGAATTGGTTTTGAATTACGTTTCCGATTAATGCTACTTTCGATCCACCCATAACGTCTGATACAACAAACATTCCGATAGACGAAACGAATACTAAAATAGAACCCGTAGTAATCCCTGACATCGTCATCGGTACTGTTACATTCCAAAATGCCTTTACTGGTGTTGCTCCTAAATCATAAGCTGCCTCTAGCTTACGCTTATCAAGCTGCTCAATTGCTGCATACACTGGTAAAATCATAAATGGTAATAAAGAATATACCATTCCGAGTATTACAGAAGGTGTATTGTATAACAGATTTAAAGGTTCACTAATAATACCTAGTTTCAATAGCAATGTGTTTACAAGTCCTTGTGAACGTAAAATAACAATCCATGCGTATGAACGAACAAGAAAGTTAATCCAGAACGGAATCGTTGCCAATAATAGAAGGATAGAACGATATTTACGATCAACAATTGTAATTGTATAGGCGAATGGATAACCGATTAATAAACATAGTACTGTCGTAATAACAGCTATCTTCACTGTTTCCCATAATGTCCCCATATATAATGGATCAAACACACGTGCTATGTTATCTAATGTAAATTTCATTTCCACTGTCCCGTATGCTCCGCGCTGCATGAAGGCAAATGCTAATACGAACAGAAGTGGAATTAGGAAGAAGAGTAACAGCCATACGACTGTAGGTAATGCGAGTAATTTCCCTTTCTTCAATTTAAGGTCACCTCGTCCTCTTGCTCCCAGCCTACATATACATTATCTCCAATGCTCCACTGCGTTGCTTCTTCAGCAGTTTGGTATGCCATTAGTAATTCCGCTGTTTTCTCCTCACGTACATATAGCTTTTCCATATTTCCAACAAATTCAATATCTTCAATATGTCCAAGATGGTATTCTTTTAAAATTGGCTCTTCAACCGAGCGAACTTTTACATGTTCAGGGCGAACTGCTACGTAGTTTTCCCCATTTTTCACGATATTATTTTCACCGATGAACGTCGCAACAAACAATGTTTTCGGCTTATTGTAAATTTCTTTAGGCGTGCCGACTTGTTCGATATGCCCTTTATTCATAACGACAATACGATCACTCATACTCATCGCTTCTTCTTGATCGTGCGTTACATATATGAATGTAATTCCTAAATTACGTTGTAAGTTTTTCAATTCACGTTGCAAATCTTTTCTTAACTTAAAGTCAAGCGCTCCAAGTGGCTCATCTAATAGTAATACACGTGGGTTGTTTACAATTGCTCTTGCAATTGCTACACGCTGCTGCTGTCCACCAGAAAGCTTCGAAGGTTTACGATTACGGAACTCAAGTAACTGCGTTAAACGCATTGCCTCTTCCGCACGTTCTTTCTGTTCTGCTGCTGATACTTTTTGCATTTTCATACCGAAACAAATATTTTTTTCAACATTCATATGTGGGAATAGTGCGTAATGTTGGAACACTAAATTCATATGACGCTTGTATGGCGGCAAATCGTTAATCTTTTCATCATCTAATAAAAGATTCCCTTTAGTTGGGGTTTCAAATCCTGCGATCATACGAAGTAAAGTCGTTTTCCCGCAACCACTCGGTCCTAAGATTGTTAAAAATTCTCCTTCTTTAATATCTAAAGAAAGAGGGGGGATAATCACTTGATTTCCAAAATGTTTTTCTACTGCTTCAACTTTAATAATCTTTTTCATTTTCCCGTCCTATCTACCTTAAATTTTAATTTTTATATTCATGAATAAATATTTATGTTCTATAGACTATTTTTTGTTTCGATCCAAACAAAAATGGTTGTTTAGCAGCGTTCTCTTCTATTCTTTATGTAGTATGTTTGATTCATTTTCGCATGATACATATGTCGAACAGAAAAACCCCTTCAGTTGCGAAGGGGTTTTTATCATACGGCTACGCCTACTGATAAACACCATCATCATTTTAACAACTTTCGTATGAATTTTAAAGCACTTTTTGTAGAAGAGTAACGAATTTTCATGTCGAATGCTGTAGATTGGGACAAAATGCTTTTATAATGGGAAAAAGTCCGAAAACTTTGTTCACCATGATAGCTGCCTAATCCACTACTTCCAACGCCCCCAAAAGGTAAATATGGCGTTGCAAGATGATATACGACATCATTTATACATCCTCCGCCATATGAAATATTACTCGTCACTTTCTCTTGCACTTTTCTATCTTCAGAAAATACATATAGTGCTAACGGCTTTGGATGGTGCTGAATCGTTTCAATTACCTCTTCTATTTTGTCATATTCTATAATTGGTAAAATCGGCCCAAAAATTTCATCTTCCATAACAGCACTTTGCCATGTAACATTCGTTAACACTGTCGGCTCGATGTGTAATGTTTCTTTCGTATAATTCCCGCCAATCACAGGTTTACCATCTTGCAAAAATGTACATAAGCGTTCAAAATGACGCTCACTCACAATTCGTACATAATTGTCATTTTGCAAAGCATCTTTTCCATATTGCTCTGCGATTTCATGTCTTAATGCCTCGATTAACTGCTCTTTCACTGAAGAATGAACGTACATATAATCAGGCGCTACACACGTCTGCCCAGCATTCAAAAACTTGCCCCAAACGATACGTCTTGCGGTTACATCTAGCTTTGCATCTTTATGTACAATACATGGGCTTTTCCCGCCAAGCTCTAACGTAAGAGGCGTTAATTTTTTCGCCGCTGCTTCCATAACAACTTTTCCGACACCAACACTACCTGTAAAGAAAATATAGTCAAACGATTCCTTTAAAAGTGCAGTGCTTTCCTGAGCACCGCCTTCTACTACCGATACAAGCTCTTCTGGGAATAATTCACCTAACATTCTCGTAAGCACTTTTGAAACGTTTGGCGTTAACTCTGACGGCTTTAAAACGACTGTATTGCCAGCTGCCAATGCTCCTACGAGTGGTGCAATTGCTAATTGAAACGGATAGTTCCACGGTGCGATAATAAGCGTCACACCATACGGTTCTGGCACCACTTTCCCCTTCGATCCAAAATGAGTAAGAGCTGTGCGAACACGCTTTGGTTTACTCCAAGATGAAATATGCTTCATTTGAAAAGAAATCTCTTTTAGTACATATCCAATTTCTGTTGTAAATGATTCGTGAACTGATTTATTCAAATCTAATTTCAACGCTTGAAAAATCTCACCTTCAAAACGCTGAATTCCATCATAAAGCTTTTTTAAATTATTTTTTCTTGTTTCTATACTTCTCGTATATCCATTATAAAAATATTGCTTTTGTTTATTTACAATAGAAGAAATGCTCATCTATTCACCTTCTCCCACTATTTTTATCCAATTCTTTCATTATTTATATAGAACTTTTTTACTCGTAAAATTACATTATATATAATTTTTTCTTTTATATAAAATTCATTGCTCACAAAAAACTACCGAAAGAAAATCTCCCGGTAGTTTTACTGTATTAACGGTATAAACGAACAGCACCTGCAGAATTATCATCAGCTTGTCCTACTACTTCAAACTTCAGACCAAGCTTCGGTAAAATACGTCCTGCATCTGGAATCTGCTCATTAATATACTTTTTAGAGTCATCGAACTTCGGTACCCCTGGTAATCCATCGTATACGAATGTTCCACGCGTTGGAGATACAACTTTCCAAGCTGGCGTTTTGTCGAATGAGAACGCCGCATCAGCAATTTGGAATCGCGTACTGCTTGTAAATGTTGGTTTGCCATTTAAAGTTCCTGCAATTGCTTCTGGATGAGAGTCAACTACACCAAGGAAACCATGTCCTGGATGTATGCCAACCCAGTTATCTGTGTAAGCTGAATCCGCATACCATACAACCATACCAGTGTTATATACTGGACCGCGAGCAAATTTCAATGCGTTATCTGAACCCGCATAGTTTCTCCACTCTACATAGTAGTTATGCTTTTTCTTATCCATTCCGTTAGATGCAACGAAACCGTCCAATTTGAATTGTGGTGTACCTTCTGCATCATCAGAGAATGCAACTTTACCATCTACTGTTAATGACGCATTATCAAGAGCAAATCCGTTTAACGCTAAACCACCATCCGTAATGTACTCAAATGTTAATTTCACTTTCTTACCTTTGAACTGACTTAAATCATATGATTTATCAATCCATTTTCCATTTGTCGTAGCTGCATTTCCACTATTTGCTTTCTCACCAATTCTTTCAATCAACGTTTTTTGTCCATCTTCTGTTACAGCGTGTACTTCAAGGAAATCGTACTCTGCTTCGATTTCATACAATGACTTATAATCGAATTTTGCAGTCGTTGCTTTCGTTAAATCGAATAGTGGTGTTTCCATCGTTGTATGAAGGTCATCACCTTTTGTGCTGTAGTAATACTGTTTACCAAATGCAGGCTGAATTCCTTTTACATCTTTATCTGGTAAGTTAACACGAATCAGACCTGGACGATCTGACTTCGTAACACTTTGGTCTAAGTATGTTGCAAGACCGATACCTTTATTTAATTTCTCGTAATCTACTTCTACGATATTCGCCCAGTTACCACCGATTGTTTTTTGGAAAAACTCTTTATTTTGTGGTGATAAACTCGTTGGCGTTGTTCCTGCGATTTTACCAGCCCAGCTTCCGCCACTCATAATAGACCAAGCTTCAACCGGTTCACCATCACCGCTATACTGTGTATCATACTCATCTGGAAGACCTAAATCATGGCCATATTCATGTGCGAATACACCAACCGCGCCATCTTCTGGTTCAATTGTGTAGTCGAAAGCTGCCATATTTCCGCCCCAATATGGAACTTTCGCTTGTGTACCTTCAATTGCGAATGGTTTTGGTCCAACTGTCCAGCGATGTGACCAAATTGCATCATCACCTAATTTACCACCGCCAGCTTCTTGTCCAACACCCGCATGAATAATCATTAAGTGATCGATTAAACCGTCCGGTTGATTTTGATTCCCATCACCATTTACATCATATTGATCGAACTGATCAAACTGTGATAAATCAAGTCCGCTATCTACAGCCGCTTTTAATGCATCTTTTACTAGATCACGTGGTCCTTTTGGTCCTTTATTATCATGACCTGTACCAGCATCTGCACCGTAATCAGCAGCTTTACCTGGAACTGTTAACCATTTTGTGACTGTTCCGTCCACTGTGTAACTACCACCTGATTGCTCTTCGTAATATTGTTTAAACGTTTCGATTTTGCTTCCATCCTCTAACGCGAATGGCTCATTACCGAATAACATTTTTTCATAATGTTCTTTGTTAAAATCGTTAGAATACATGTAGCCAGGCTCTTTATCAATATTGTTATGCTTGAAATCAGCGTACTCTACAAGTAAAACAAGTACTTTATCTTTACGAACTTCACCGTTATACTCTTTTTGCTTAGCAGGTGAAGTTGGTACTTTCCCATTTAAGCCTCCTCTAACTGGACCTGTTCCTGCTGTAGTCCCGTTTGCTGGCTGCTCTGATTTTTCTTTCGTATCTGCCTTTGCATCTTTCACTTTCTTTAAAAAGTCAGATGCATCTTTCGTAAGTTGGTCCCCACTTGCCGCTTCTTTCCCAGGATTTTCACCCTTCTTTTTCTCTACATACTTTTCGACAGCTTTCTTTGTTTCTGTCCCTGAAGCAGATGAATCAATTACCCCACGTTTTTTTAGCGCATTTGCTAATCTCTCTTCTGGGATTAAGTGATCATCAACTGGGCTTGTAGCTGTCTTGTTCTCCGGCGTTTCAGCATATACAGACTGGCTTCCAGCACCAAACGACAAGCCTAGAACAGCTGTCAAAGCAATTGATGATAACACTTTAAATGGTTTCTTTTTCATCCCTTATTGCCTCCCCTAATATAAAATATGTATTACATACTTTATATTATTAAAAATTCAATATATTTTCAATATTTAGTTATATTATGTAATTTTTTTAATATATTTGTAAAAATTTCATAGTTAGTATACGAATATATCACAATTCAACAATGTTTTCAGAAAATATTGAAAATATTTGTCAGAAACTTTATAATCGCCATAGAGGGAATTTAATGGGGATTTTATCTTTGTTTCATCTACAAAATATTTGATAATTCACTATATAAAATACAAAATCCGATTGCATTATCATATATTCTGTAGCAGCAATTATGACCACTAATTAGGGAGGAATTACATTTGTACAAAGATAAGGCTGACTCACTAGATCAAGAATGGATTGATTTAATACTTGAAGCTCTAGATGCTGGCATTGCCCTGCAAGATATTGAACACTTTTTTCAACGTATGAAGCATACGAGCCAGGCTCAATAGCCTCGTTCTTTTTAACGAAGTTTATGTTATAATAATCACATCATAAGACGACTACATATTGATAGAAAGGTGCGCAAATATGATAGGAGAACGTATAAAACGCCTTCGTTTACAAAAAGGCATTTCACTAACAGAACTCGCCGAAAAAGCTGGTGTCGCTAAATCTTACATTAGTTCTATAGAACGGAATTTACAAAAAAACCCTTCTATTCAGTTTCTTGAAAAAATTGCAGCTGTTCTACAAATTCCAGTTGATACTTTACTTCACGATGAAACAACAACGGAGGGTCACCTAGACTCCGAATGGACACAGCTCGTTAAAGATGCGATGAGCTCTGGTGTCTCAAAAGAACAGTTTCGTGAATTTCTCGAATTCACACAATGGAAGAAAAATCAACAATAATACATATAAAAGAGTGCTTAAAACGGGCACTTCTTTTTTTCTTTATAAAAAAAAGCGGGGAATCCCCCGCTTTTTTTATTTATTATTTTTCTTCTCCATCTGTTTGGTTAGCATTGAATGTCCATTCTAAGTTCAATGAATCGCCTTGGAATTTGTTTTGATCTTGACCATTCTCTTCGAATACAAATTGTACCCATAGATAGTCCTCTGTACCAGCTTCTAAGCCACCTTTTTCTCCCCACTCAGGAGCAAAGATGTCTTTAGCTAAAAGATCTGGATCAGCATTTTGTAAATCAGCTAAAGTTGTTTCATATACAGGCTCGCTTTGTTTATCCCAGTTCCAAAGGAATTTCACTTTAATATGCTTACCGAAGTCTTCACCAGCATTATCACCTTTTGCATCTTTCACAGTATACTTTGTCGCTAATTTAACATCTTTAATTGCTAAAGTACCGTCGTTCTTTAATAAGAACTCTTTCTTAACAGAATCCCCTGGTTTTAAATCTTTAATATCTACAAGCGTTTTAGGGTTTAATGTAAGATCTAACGTCCCAGCTGCAAATGTATTGTTTGATACTTCTTTATCGCTAAAGTAAGCGAATGTTCCTCCACCAATTAAAGATAACCCCAATGCTGCTGATGCAACTCCCATACCTAATTTCTTTTTCAGACTCACAATCAATTCCCCCTAGCTGTTTTTTGTATTTTTATCTCTTATTTCAAAATAAGAGGTGTAACTAAAACTATATTAGCTTAGCTAATATTTGTTCTTTTTTTAAAACCTTAAGTTCATTATAACGAACAAGACTATATAAATACAATATATATTTTGATTATTTTTATTTCTCAACATTTTTTCCTTTTTTTCAGAAAAGTATTGAGAAATAAAGTGAAGCCTTAATCAGTGTTTTTCTGTCCATCCCCACTGATCATTAACCTTCACCAAGCGGTGGGCTGCCAACTAACTTCCTCGCATTCGTTAAATTTTTAGGTGAAGACCTATACCCACGAATAGTGAAATAAGAAAAACAAAGCAAATAGGTGAGTCGTAAGGCTCTCTCACCTATTTTTCTTATCATTGTATTTATTCCTTCCGAAATGCTGCTGTATTTTACTTACTATTCCTTCTGTTCTTCCTGCTTCTTACTCTCTTCTAGTTTTTTCGCCTCTTCTTGCTTCTTACTCTCTTCTAGTTTTTTCGCCTCTTCCTGCTTCTTACTCTCTTCTAGTTTTTTCGCCTCTTCCTGCTTCTTGCTCTCTTCTAGCTTTTTCGCTTCTTCTTGCTTCTTACTCTCTTCTAACTTTTTCGCCTCTTCTTGTTTCTTGCTCTCTTCTAGCTTTTTCGCTTCTTCTTGCTTCTTACCCTCTTCTAATTTCTTTTGCTTCTCAGCCTCACTCACTTGCTTTGCTGTTTCATCTACTAATAATTTTTCAAAAGCTTGAATTTGTTTATCAATCACCTGTAAATTAACCTCTTTATCAACATACTCACAGTGCTCTTTAACTATATGAAAACCAGCATTCACATACGAGAATACTTGCTTATTAGATTCACTTTTATTTCCCTTTAACTCTTCTTTCACTTTGTTATAAGGATTTTCTATTGATGCATATACCTTTTGTAACAGTTCCCTCTCAGTAACAATTTTCTCACGTCCTTGCTTCCACGTAACAAGCGCCTGTTCTAATTCTTGAGTGGAAGTGAAAGTTACTTTCGATTTCATCTCTTCATACTCATGCAAAATTACTTCCTTATGTTGCTTAGCTTGTTCTGTCAACTGATCAACTGTTTTTGGAAAAATACTTGCTGTAGAAATTGTTGCCTGCACTTTCGTCTCATGAATGAAAGCTGCCTCTGTATACGTCATCATTTGAGAACCTAAATAAAAAGTAATAGAGCACAAACATGGCAATATAAGCATCTTTTTGAATTTGCGAGGTGCCTTCAGCATTTTAATCTCTCCTATCGAACAACTTGTTCTTTATCAAGAACTATACCTTTATTATAATAAAGTGAATTACAAAATGATATAAAAATTATGTTTCTTTTTACATTTCTCTTTTAACACAAAAAGAGACTACCACTTTTGATAGTCTCTTTTTGTTGTCATTATTATTTCGTTTCACCATCGCCTTGCTGTGCATCAAACGTCCAAGTTAATTGTAACTTATCGCCTTGGAATTCATTTTGGTCTTTTTTATTATCAACGAATTCAAATTTCACTTTGAATTTATCAGATTTACCTGCAGAAATACCTTTTTCATCCCAGAACCAAGCAGCTAAATCATTATTTACTGCTGTAAGTGTATCACCCTTCAATTTATCTAATGTAGTTTCTTTCACAATCGTCTCATGCTTATCTACATTTTTTAAGAATGTTACTTTAATATGTTTACCAAAATCATCTTTATTATCTTTCTTCGTATCTTCTACATTATAGTCTGTTTTTAATAGAACCTTTTTAATATCTAAAGAGCCTTTATTTTCTAGTTTAAATTCTTTTTCAATTGTATCACCAGGTTTTAAATTCGATACATTAACAACTGTTGATGGACTTAATGATAAATCAAGCGTACCAGCCGCAAATGTATTATTTGACACTTCTTTATCGCTAAAGAATGCAAATGTTCCTCCACCAACTAATGCTGCTCCTAATACTGCTGATGCGATACCCATTCCTAATTTTTTCTTTAAAGTCATGTCCATATCCCCTTAATATATATATTTGTTAACTTCCTAAACGGAAAGTATAACCAAACGAACTAGACGGATTGTTCTACTTTTTTATCTTTCTTTTCTCCGTCAATGCTACGAATAGCGCCAAAAATAGAAATTGCGGAATAGCCAAGTAAAAAGACTCCAGGAATAATGAGAAGTAATGCTGCTCCCGCTTTTGAACTCGCATAATTCAGTCCATAACCAACGTATGGAACTGTAATATCTGCATACTTTCCAATTACATTCTCTGCAAGTACTGGTGCTAAATCTGGTCCGTTGTTGTTATCCCCTTTTGTTTCATACATTACTTTTCCATTTGTATCTTTCACACCGATAATACGGTGAGTGATAATTTTGTCATCTTTCTCTTTAAACGTAATAACATCACCTTTTTTATATTTAGAACCATCTTTCGTTGGCTCTATCGCAATGATTGATCCTGTTAAAAATGTTGGTTCCATCGATCCTGAAAGAACGCTCTTAAATTGATATCCCATCACTGTTGGATCCCCGCCACTCGCTTTTGAAGAAATAACTACAAAAGCTAAACAAACCATTACCGCAAATAAAACAAATGAGATAACGTTGCTAATCACCTTCCAAATTAATTTCATCGTCTCTCTCCCTCTCCGTTGTTTTATGTTATTTGAAGTATACAATATCCACTTTAGTTCTCTAACAAGAACACAAGTAAATAATATAACGAACGATTTGGAAATGCAATAAGAAAATTTACAATTATTAGTTAAATCACTTTTGAAATGCATACAAAAAAGACCGTGACAAAATCTCATCACGGTCTACTAGCAATTTATTTTTCTTCTGATTTCATCCCTTGGTTATTTCGGCGCAGCACTACATATAAAATCGCTCCAAATAATACAATCGCACCGATCCCAACACTTATCACTTTCACATTCGATACCTTTACTTCAGGTGCAACTGTATCTTTTTTAGGCATCGCAAAAGTAACATCTTCTTTTGAAAGAACATTTATCGTCGCAATTGTTTGATTATTCTTCGTAATATCAACTACACCAACTATCTCACCACGATGGATTCCCTTATGATACAAAGAGTCTTTATCTAATGAAGCGGCTCGAAAAATAGTTTTCACATTTTTCCCTTCATCTTTCTTAAGCATAAGCTCAACACTTTTTTCTAACTCAGAATCAACATCTTTATTTAAATATGTTGTCTTTTGATGCCAACTATGTTTATCTAGCACCGTTTGTTTCGTAAATTGCCCAAAAGAATATTCCGCCATCTGCTTTAAATCCTCATAGATTTCAGGTCTTTGAGAAGCCATTACTACATTTATAATACGATTTCCATCTTTCTCATTTAATAAAACGAGCGTATTGCGCGCTTCATTCGTAAATCCTGTCTTACCACCAATGCTATATGGATTTTCAAAATAAGTAGACTTATTAAAAATAGAAACTGTTTGCGTAGATGTCGTAACCGTCGTTCTTTTCGTATTCATCGCTTGTAAAATTTCAGGATACTTTTGCACACCTCTCGTAATCATGGCCATATCATATGGCGTCGTATAATGATTGGGATCATGCAATCCATTTGGCGTTACAAAATGACTATCTTTAGCCCCTAATTGCTTCGCCTTTTCATTCATCATATTGGCGAAATTTTCAACACTTCCTCCAATACGCTCCGCAATCGCATACGACACATCATTCGCACTCAGCACCATTAAAATCATAAGTGCAGTATTTCTATTAATAGTCTCACCAGATTGAAACTCAATTTGATAATTACTCTTCTCTTGATCTAATGCTAATTGTGAAAACGTAAATTGATCCTCTGGCTTCGTATGCTCCATCAGTAAAATCGCCGTTAACACTTTCGTCATACTAGCAGGGAACGCACGATGATGTGCATTTTTGTCGTACAACATATCCCCTGTTTTCGCATCAATCGTAGTCGCAAACTGACTAAAAACATTCGGCCCTTCCGCAGGTGGTGGTGCCACTTGCTCCTGATTCACTCCAACATTCGTCTCAGCATATAACGTCATAGGTGTCAAAAAAAATAAACAAATAACCATAATAAAAGCCGAAATTTTCTTAAAATTAACCATATGACTCTCCCTTTTCACTTTACTTTCACACTCTATAAAATGACTCTACCAATCTATATGTAATTTGTATTAAATTGGAAGAATATTCACTGTTTTTTACTATATCATACTTTTACGATAAATAACATAAATATACAATAAAAAATAAGAAGGAATTACTCTTTCTTATCCTTCTCATCAATCAACGAATCTATTAACTTTTGTCCAGCTTCCTCGGCCGTAATCTCATCCGTCATCCCCATAAATGACCACCCTTTAGAATCGACCCACTCAACGAACTCTTGCAAAAACTCATCATGCGTCACATCCACATCAAGAATCGAACCATCAATCGAAATCGTTCTATTTCTAGACACACGCATCTTGAACGTTTTTCTTACCATTACAATTATTCTCCCTCTACTCCTGAATATTTATAAATATCTTGTACTTCTTTTATACATGATTTCTTGAAAATTGTAAAAAGGATATATTGGCCAATTTGCATATTAAAAATGAAAATCTCTTATTATATAACCCTCACACTACATTCATTTAGTCATAAATTACGGAATACATCCATATAAAAAAACAAACCAACTTACATTATATCACACCAAACACACTTGACTTTAGTACAATGAAATCGAATATATTAGAAAATACCTTAAAATGAGGAGGAACTCCATGGCGCGTTGTACGTATTGTAAAACGAAGTGGAAAATAAAAGATGTATGGTCAATACTCGTGACATTTGAAAAAGATTGTCCGTATTGTTTCGAAAGACAATATCTATCAAAGAAAACATTGAACGCTATGCCAGAACTTATAAGCTTACCTTTACACTTCTTATTCCCTTTTCTTGTTGATTTAAGCGATAAAGGTCCTTTGGATTGGTATCGGAAATCATAATATAACCGGTTTATTCAAAATCCACTTTCAATTAAATGCTCTTCTTATATATTCCTTAATACACTACTAGCCTGATTCCAAATACTTTACCTTTAAAAGATTACCACAAAAATATTGTAAAATTTCAGTTAATTATATATAATTGCTTTAGCATAATTATTAAAGATGCTGTTACATAAGCATTTTTGAAGATCCCGTAGCTCAGCAGGGAGAGCGCCACCTTGACAGGGTGGAGGTCGCTGGTTCGAACCCAGTCGGGATCATATGAAAAACCCCTTGATAGTCAAGGGGTTTCTATTTTATATTTATTAATTTTAAAGCCTTCACAGATTCTCTGGTCACATATTGGTCACCCTACCATAAAGTTGTTCATTTACTACCGCGCTCCGCTTGCTGTCCTCTACAAAATAATTTAGGACGTTGTCCTAAATCATTTCGTAAAGGATACAATTCGGATATTTATTCTACGACTTTTATCCCAAACATTTAATCAAATTATAATAATATTACGTTATTATTTATGTTTTTTTAATTCAATCTCTTTCCAACCATTAAACTCATAATAAAAAAGTTCAGGATCATATTCCCTAAGATTATACATAGATTTAGCATCTAAACGTTTATATAAATCTAAATGAAACCCAGCATATTTCTTCTTAACAGGATATAAAGGATATCCCATAATAAAAGCAAATTCTGCCCAATCAATTAAATTATTTTTATTACCACAACACACTTTTACATCTTCACATCTATAAACACTCTCACACTTCGTACAATAGCAATAAGACATCAATAATCTCCTTCAAATGTTTTTGTTTAATCGTCGTTTCATTCTTAAATATACTCTTGAAAAGCCGGATTAGATTCCCATTTTTGATCACTTACTAAGTCTATAAAATAGCTTATTACTTCCATATTATTTTTGTTGCGTATAAATCCAATAGGATCATTATCCTTCAACAATTCAGCAATTGAATTAAGTAAAAGAAAAGTAATTTTTTCATTAATTAAAAAGTCTTCTGTATCTTTTTGAATAAATCCGACGGGCAACTCATCAATTAAAAGTTTTATAGCCTTAACATTTGATTTCCATCCTTCATTTTGAATATCATCATCTTGAATAACCACTCTTATATCCTTGCCTTCAATAAAATTAATCGGTGTATTTTGTTTTAATAAATCATTTAAAACATTTTTCTCCATTTTAAACATCCTCCTGTACAATAACTTAGAATAATAGCTGATTTATTTTATTTGCAGTCTCAAGTTGCATACTCGGTAATACATGACTATAAGTATCTAATGTTACACGTATATTTGAATGTCCAAGTCGTTCTGCAACTACTTTAGGATGAACACCTTCTTTCAATAACAAAGTTGCATGTGTATGCCTTAAATCATGGAATCTAATCTTTGTTATATCTATTTTCTCTATTAAGCTATAAAAAGACCTTAATAAATTTCTAGGTAAACATGGTGTCCCAATATTTGTACATACAACAAGATCATGGTTTGTATATAAAATCCCTGCTACTCTTTTTTCATTATCAATGGTTTCTTTATGCTTTACTAAAAATTTTATTGTTTCATTAGGTAATGCAATGCTTCTTTGTCCAGACTTTGTTTTTGCTCCTGCTATTATTTTGTTCCCTGCATGATTTAAAGTCTGCTTAATTGAAAGTGTATTATTATTAAAATCAATATCTTTCCATCTTAGGGCTAATATCTCACCCTGTCGCATTCCTGTAGTAAGTGCCAAAAGGAATGCAATATAATATCTACTACTTTCTGCTACCTCTAGAAAGCCTTTTACCTCTCCTATATCCCAGACTTTTAATTCACTTTTATATGCTTTAGGTCTATCAACCAAAGAGGCAACATTACGTTTTATTAACCCCCACCTTTCAGCTTTTTTTAAAGAATCATTTATTAAAGAATGTATTTTTTGTACATTCTCCCTTGATAATAAATTATTCTTTATTATCTCATTATACAATTTTTGGATATCTATAGGTCTTATTCTGGAAATTTCTATGTTTCCTAGGTTAGGAATAATATATTTATGTATTAACCAACTATAAGTTTTAAAAGTTGATTCTTTTATAAGTATCTTTTTATCATCAAGCCAACTATTTAAATATTCTTTATACAACATTTTAGAAGGTTCACTAAATGTACCATCTTTTAAAAGAGCATGTTCTGCTTCAGTCAAAGCATTTTGTGCTTCCTTTTTTGTTCTAAAGCCCCTCTTCTTTTTTTGCCGTCTCTTTCCATTTATTCTCCCTAGTTCTAGTACATAATACCAACTATGACCATCTTTTTTTACAGAACCAGCCAATTAATTTTCCTCCTTTACATCGCTACCTTCTAACCAAGAGATAAAGACAGTCTTTAATACTTTAATTCTTCTCCCTATGCGAACTATATGAAAATCACCAGAGTTAACCAACTCATAAGCTTGTCTTCTTCCAATTCCTAATATTTGTTGAATATGTACAACATCTAGTACTGATGGGTATTGTTCTAATGTATTCATAAAATCCTCCTATTTTAGTACGAATGAGTTGATAAAAAACGTCTATTTCTTTGTATTTTTTCTTGATCAAAAGTAGTATTTTTCTTATCCAACTTTGATTCAGTCCATCTCTTTGCAATTCTAGTAGTAACCTCTAAACTATCATGGTTATTTAAAGCTCCTACTGAAATCAGTAAACCAGCAATTTGATCTAATAGCTGTTCTGTATTCCCTATTTTCACTTTTTTTCTTATAATGGGAGAAAAATTTTGTGTTAAATCTGCTTTTTGAACGACAGTCCACCTAGGATCTAGCGGCCACCTAGTTTTATTTTTATCTGATAATGGAACCTTAAGGGTTAACCATTCCATTGTTAAGTAAGACCAAATGTTATTTTCCTTTAGAATAAAATCTTCTATAGAGCTAACTCCAAATTCTTTTAGACATTTTCTTCTAATTTGAAATTCAACCCTCCATACAGATTTTATTTCATCCCACAAATGTTCTTTCCACAAATCATAAAACCAAAGCTTTTGAGATTTTTTCACTTCAAGCGTTTTATTATATATACGTGCCAACAATGGATCGCCACGCCCTATTGTAAAACCACTAAATTCACTTCCATTGTAATATTCATCATTTACAAAATGATTTACTTTCCCTCTTGCTCTAGTTACTACTTTCTCCAAATCATATTTAGTAAAAGGAGTTTCATCACTATCTACACATACATCAATCCTTGATAACTTTGTATCTGTTATAGAGACTCCAAAACCACTTAACCAATTAAGAAATTCTTTAACAGCCTTTTCAAAGCCAAGTGACCATAAATAAGATGCAAGAAACCGCACCTTAATCGGTGACGTATTTTTTACTTGCTTATCCATAAAGTACATTAGAAAATCATTACATGATACCTTATAGGAATAGAAAGGAATCCCATTTCTATGTACTTTTAAACTAATTCCGTTTATTTCAACTTCATACTCTTTGGATTCTTCTTGAGCTTTAGATTTTAATAAAGCTAGCATATCTAATGTGCTTTTAAAAGATTGAAAATAGTCAAAGACTTCAACTCCAAATTCAACTGTATCAATACCTTTAATAATCAATATATGTTCCTCCTTACCTGATGTTGTAATTAGAACCCCGCATGTTATATGGTTGCGGAGTTCTTAATCAATAAAAACTCCCAATCTTGATATACAACCTATGTAAGCCTCTGCTAGCCAGACGGCCAGTCCTTTAAGAGGCCTGGCCTTTCTAGCCTAGCTATCAACAACCTGGCAGGGCTTGCTCGCATTTCCAAATCAAGACCTAGCCAATCCTCATCTGTGTATCGACTTCACCTGTACAAAATCTTTTTCAAATTTCTATAATTCAATTAAAATAAACCTTTTATTGAATTATTCATTTTTATAACCGCTTTAAATATTTTTTGATCTCATCTAAAAAACTATGTGCACCAATACAAAATATCATTTATAACGGATTTCGTTAGTTTTACACAAAAAAATATAGATAGAAACTTAATATAACGGATTTAGTTAAATTATACTAACGTAATTCGTTATTTTCAACTGTTTTTTATATATTTTTCTCAAAATCCGTTAATAATGCTAAAATAAATATAGACATAACAAGGAATGGAGCGAACATTATTTATGAAAGAGAAGCAAATACTTGAGAAGTTTTCAATTGGATCTCAAATCAAATCACTGAGAAAAGAAAGAAAATGGACACAACAACAACTTGCAGAAAATATTAATGTTTCTTCTCAAGTGATATCAAACTGGGAAAGGGGATATACAATTCCTACTGCCAAAGATATTAAAATACTGGCAAACGAATTTAATGTTGATACAAATATGATTCTTACTGGTCATAGTACTGAAGAACTTACTAATTATGTTACAGGGACAATGGCAGTTAGTACATGGGTTCAAACTTTTGCAGACAATTTTGGATACGAACTAGTAGCTCAATTCTTAAATAATGATTTAAATATTGAAGAACTATTAAATTCCAATGTAAAGCTTAAATTTAATGGACAAACTCTAACAAATTCCGATAAACAAAAAATCCTTAATCTTATTAAAGTTCTATATCAATAATCTCTCTATGTTTCATAAAATATTTTATTTTTCAGGTGGTTATTAACTTATAACCACCCCCTATCCGGATTTAAAATATTATTCTTCTTCCCTTATATAAAAATTTATTCATGATCATTAAAATCACTATATTGTGATATCATATTTATATACATCGAAACAACCTTTAAGTACTATTCAACCCAATAAATATTTTGCTTCATAAAATTAACAAGGAGGAAATGTGGTGACATCCTTTCAAGAGAAAACAACTGCGGATAATAAATCTATAGGATTTGATTATCAATATTACTATTTTTTATATTTACTACTTAATCTTAAAGAAGGAGAACAAATTGGTATAGAAGTCAAAGATGATGTGCATATCGATTTAAAAAATGGAAATCAAATTTTGTTACAGTTAAAACACTCTATTCAAACAAAGACATCCGGTGCAATCATTAATCTAACCGAATTAGACAGTGATTTATGGAAAACCATTTCCAATTGGTTGCATATTATAAATGATAAAACTCAGAAGCGAGGCACTTTAAAAAAGCAAATGGATTTTATCGATTCTACAAAATTCATTTTAGTTTCTAATAAATCTAGCAATAAATCTAACACATTTTTACAAAATGTATCAAAATTTAAGGAAAAGACTATTACAATAAAAGAATTTAAAGAATACCTAGATGACTTACATACAACCGTTAAAGACAAAACTATAAAAGGATATATAGAGTGCTTCAAAAGTCAAAATGATAGATGGCTTAAGAGTTTCCTCAATAAACTATCTTTTGAATTAGATCAGGATGACTTAATAAATAAAATAAAGAGTAAAATTCGTGAAAAACTCGTAAAAGAAAATAGGATAAACTCTGTTTTTGAATCTCTAGATAGCAATATACGCGCAAATAATTATATGAATGTTAAAAATAAAGAAAAGATAATAATTTCTTTTGAGGACTTTAGAAAACAAGCAGAAAATTATTTTGAAAAAACTCGTGATAGTAGCCTACCCATTAGAAAAAAATACACTGAGTTCACAGGCGATCCTTTTAGTCAAGTTTTCATCAAACAGCTTCTAGATATTGAAGTAATTGAAGAACAAGACATCGAAGAACTTCTAACTTTCATCGGATATAAGCTACTTGCATACACTAACTTAGAAGAATGGGAACAAGAAGGTGATATGACCGCTTTACAAAGAAAACAATTTGATGACACTTGTATATTACGGTGGAAGAATATATTTAATGATGCTCATCAATCTATACATAGACAGTGGAAACGAGATAAAAATAGTGTTGATGAAGATGATTTAATTGATCATGCTCGTAAATGCTACTTCGAAGTTTTAAAGCAAATTCTTGACTTTGAACAGACACGTTTTGATACAGAATTTAGTAATGGGCAATTCTACTTACTAGCTGACACACCAAGAATAGGCTGGAAGCTAGATTGGGAGGAGAAGTACAAATCAAATGAATAAGCCAATAGATTCTAATAACAAAAGTTTCTCTAGATATTTATACAACAATGAATTGATTGGAAGTATAGCAATTGCATCTGTATTAAAACACTTAGAAAAAGCTACTATTTCTCAATGCACATTGATTCTCCCTCTAGTTTCTCACAAAGGTACTTTGAACTTTTTAAAAAGAAAAAACTCTGTAGTAAGAAGCATGGAGGAACTTATAACTAAAAAACCTCATTTCTTTGTAAACTTTGATCAAAGATATATTTCACTACTTCCTGTTTCAATGAATTCCATTATTCTATTAAAAGAAATTGGTCTAGTGAATATTGAAAATGAATTTATACACTATATTCATGAAAATAAATTTGAATATACAAATGAAACTTTAGGGAAAAGAGTTGAAGATATTATAAAATCATCATCTACGCTTGCTTGTTTATTAAATGATGATATTGCAAATCTATACTTACAATTGAGGGTGATATTATGAGATTTATTATTCATAAGATGATACTGTGGTTAGAAAACGATACATGCCGTGAAATTGAATTTCAGGAAAACAAAGTAAATGTAATAACTGGTGACAGCGGTACAGGTAAAACTGCAATCCTTGATATCATTGATTATTGCTTTTTTGCCAGTAAAACAGAAATTCCTCATGAAAAAATAAATGAAAATGTTAAATGGTATGGCTTAAATTTTAGTATTAACAACAAAACATTTACTATAGCTAGAAGTAAATTCCGCTCTTCAAAGTCATTATCAAAAGAATATTATTTCTCAGCTATAGGCAATATACCCGATCTTCCATCATCCAATATTAGTGAAAAAGAGTGTAAAAGTATTTTGGAACAAGAATTCAGTATTGATAAAAACATTGTTATACCCTACGGTGGGAACAAACTATCCGCCGGAAGTAAAATATCATTAAGATACTTTTTAATGTTTAATACCCAATCCGAAGATATTATCACCAACAAGCATGTATTTTTCGATAAACAAAATGATGAAAAATACAGAGAAGCGTTAGAAAGAATTTTTGACATCGCTACTGGAATAGACACCGTAGAAAATATCCTGATTCGTGAAAAAATACGTGACATTGAAAAAGAAATAAATAAATTAGAAAAGAAAAAGCTCTCATACGAAGATTCAGCATCGTTGTATGAAGAAAACAAAGCCGAATTAATAAGGAAGGCTAAAGAATATAATTTAATTGATGATAGTATCATGGATTTAGACACATGTTTACAACAATTAAAAGAAGTTGTATTTAATTATAGAGAGTTTGTATCTAGCGAACCAGACAATATAAGTAATCTTAAGAGTCAACAAAACGCTTTAATTCGAAAAATAAAAACTTATAAAACTTTTGATAGCCAATATAAAAAATATAAAGAAGTGGAAAGCAATAACCTTCACAGCCTAAAACCTATTACATATATTAAAGATAATTTCTACGAAGTTATACAAACACCTGATATGAAAGGACTTTTGCTAGACTTTGAAAAAGAACTCTATCGAATTAAAAATACACTTAACCAAAAATATCCTCTTAACTTAAACATACGTGCCGAAGTCAAAAAACTTGAAGAAGAATTACAATCTGTTGAAGCATTACTCAATCTAGCTCCAACAGAAAAAAACACTTTTACAAATGACATTGAAAAATATATCTTTATTGGAGAGCTAAAGCATACATTATCCATTTATGAAGACAGAAAGGTTTCTATTGACCAAGATTACGAAACCCAAATCATAACTAAAAGAGAGCACTTAGCTGAACTTATAGATTCATTAGATGAAAACACTGATAAGGATGCCGCTATAAAATTACTAGAGGAATTAATTGATAGATACCTAGAACAATCTAAAGAAGCACTTGGAATTTATTCTGGCTATAAAGCTTTATTTGATGATAAAAATAAAAAATTAAATCTTAGAAAACCCAAGACCGCCAATCCATCAACTATAGGAAGTAGCTCAAATCATCTCTTCCTACATATTTGTCTTTTCTTAGGCTTACACGAATTAATCCTAAAACAAAATAGTCCTTTTGTCCCTCAGTTCTTAATATTAGACCAACCTAGTAGACCTTATTACGGAGAAGATACTAAACTGAAAGAGACTAAACAGAAAACATGGGAAGAAGTAAATCTAGGAGATAAGAAAAAAATTACCATCGCGATGAAATTATTAAATGATTTTATCCTGTATGTAAACAAAGAGTTAAAAAAAGATTTCCAAATTATTATCTTAGAACACATTCCAAAATCAATCTGGGAAGAAGCTCAACTTGAACAATTTCACTTAGTAGAGGAATTTAAAGAGGGTGAAAATGCTTTAATTAATATCTAGATAAGGGCTGTGCTAACCATTTGAATTTGGTCACGTTTTTGGTCACAAACGAAAAGAAACTCTAGAATACTAGAAAACACTAATTTACTCAACTGAGCAACTTTATCTTGACTCTAAGCAACTTTAGAACATGCAAGTTTCTTTCAGGGTATAGACCTCCACATCTTGACAGGGTGGAGGTCGTGAGTTCGAGCCTCTCCGGGGTCATAAAAAAGAGATACCATATCAACCTATTAGGTGATATGGTATCTCTTTTTATCCAAGTCACTGCTTATAAAAACTAAAAATCTTTCCAGTTAATCACTTCCCACCAAACATCTTCTCCAAAGACTTCGCATTAGCAAACAATACTTCTTTCAAGTTATCATCTGCAACGATTTTATAGTCGCCATCATTGTTCTTCTTTAAGTTCAATGTAACTTCGCGAGTTGCCATGATTGCATCTTTATCTGATAAGTGTTTGACGATTGCTGATGTCATCGTTTTTTCAATCGCTTTTTCAGATTGTTCTTTGTCTTCACTAAAGGCACTAGCGAACGCCATTGGCATAACTTCTCCCACTGCTTTTGTTACAGCAACGGATAGATCAGCAGATGTAATTTTCACTTTCACTTCTGCTTTGTCATCCTTTTTCGATACTTCTTCTGGCTTTTCAAATTTAAAGTTTTTCGTAATTGCACTCAGCATTGCTTTTGCCTCAGCATCATCTGTTTTTTCATTTAGTTTATTAAATTCCTTGTCACTCTCAACAAATGTACGAGCCTTTTCTACATCACCTTTTTGTATCGCTGTTAAAAATTCTTCTGTAGTATCTTTCGGATTTGCACACCCTGCTAAAACACCTACTGTTAATCCTACTACCATCATTAACAGCAATAATTTCTGTATCTTTTTCACATTCATTCTCCTCATATCTTTTCTAGTAAGTCAGCATTATACAATAGTATGAAACTGACATTACAAACATTTTTTAGTATAGCATTTATATGATTCGCTTTCTATTCATTCCCAAAAGATAAAGGGCCTTGCAGCATTCCTACAAGGCCCCCTCTTCTATCAATCCGTATCCGTAGCACAAATTAACCACATTTTATGCTCCTTACTATCCAATACCATCCAAGTATTATCCCATGCAACATCGTAAAACCATTCTGTCCAAGGGCTGTGGTTTTCGAACACTGTAATATCTTCATATCGATCTTGGAACATGCATTGGCATACATTGTTCGCTAATTGCTTCGCCATTACTGGTCTCTCCGAAAAGCCTTTATATGCTCCTCCTCTTATAATTTGAAATGCAATACTCCCATCAAGCATTACCGCGCTATTATATTCAAATTGAAACTTATATTTTTCTGATGTATGTATTTTTAATTCCTCTAAGTTATTGATTATATCTAAAGAGTTGAAAATTTTTCTAAAAAAATGCTCGTATCTATCTCTTTCATAAGGTATTTCGTTGAAAAATTGTTCGTCATTTACTTTAAAACAGCTGATTATTGCGCCACCATTTAAGTTTTGTTCCTTAAACGTATTTATAATTTGCTCAATAGATGAGTCATTCGTTTCTATGTTTTCAAACGTTCCCTCTTTCCATCTCATAACGTCACTACTCTCTATTAAAAATTTGTTTCTTCATTATAAATATCAAAATAAAAACCAGCAACTTTAAGGTTGCTGGCTTATCTCTTATTCATATTCGAAAAAACAATAACAACTGCTCCAAGTACATAATACCCTGCTACCATCCACATACTCCGATCAAAAATCATAAGTGATAACCAAAGCGATATATTAATAGCAGCAAATAATAAATATAAAATGAGGTCTCTCTTTTGTAGCGCCTCCCTATTCATCAAAATGTAAATGGCACCGATAGGAGGCAAAATAAAGCAAAGGAAAAAGACAAATATTTTTCTTAACGACCATTGATATGAAGGTACTGTCTGCATATGAGTCTCCTTTTCATTATAGTACTTGTTTTAACATCGGTCTTGCTACTCTATATTCTTCACCCTTAGGTTCTTTTACGAGTATAGGTGGCCTTTCATCCTCTTCTTCTAAAATCATCTCAAATACTTCTGTTTTTTCTTATAATACGTTGGATTCACTATCTTTAGTAGGCTCTTTGATTGTTTCAATTTTCTTTGTTACTTCGCCAAGTTTTTGCCCTACTTCTTCTATTTTGGCAGGTTCATCCATAACGTAGTATTCTTGATTCTCCCATACTAACATAGGTGGCACTTGTTCTCGTTTGTTACATATTATATAAGTAATACTAGCTATAAGTAGTAGACATACTGCTATAAAGAAGATAGCTTTTTTATTCATATACTATTCTCCTTATCTATCATTTTATTGGATTATATAATACAAGATATAGATAGCAAATGGATTTTATGGTGATTTTTAGTTTTATTTTCAAAAAGAAAAACCTTACAAAAGTAAGGTTCCATTTTTAAATTCTATAATGACTGATTTATTAAAACGATCATTACGATAATCGCTATAAACATAACAACTAAACAGCCGATCATTTTATAAAATCCTCGTTTCGTTAACGTTCCGCCCTGAACGTCTTTACGAATAAATAAGAATACGGCTAAAAATAATACAAGCCCCATGCCAAAAGCATACATCATTTGCATATGTTAATCTTCCTTTCTCTTTTACATCTTAATATCTTTTCGATAAAACAACAAACGATATAAAAACTGTACTCATCGTGAGTGCCATAAGTATGTTCAATAGTTCAGTAGCAGATAGTGTAAGTATTTTTAAGTTTAAGCCGATAGAGAAAAGAAGATAATATGCGGTTAGTGCAAAAAAGGTCACGAACATCCCTTTATAACGAATAAGTTTCATTCGCTCGTCTTTTTCTTTAAATTGTGGGTGCAAGTAACTTAGGCAGAAACTCATAATCATCATCCCAAGCAATGGATAAGTTATAGCTGGCGGTGCAGAATGCGTCATTATACCTGTTAATATCATAAATCCACTCATAAATAGAAAAATAATCCCCATAATTACAAAGTACTTTTGTGAATAATTCATCCTTTCTCCCCCTCTTCTTTTCCTTCATAAATAAATACATGTTCTATCGTTGTCTGAAATGCTTTTGCTATTTCAAATGCTAATGGAAGTGATGGATCATATTTCCCTTTTTCAATTGAGATAATGGTTTGTCTGGAAACTCCAAGTTTCTCAGCCAATTTTTCTTGAGATAGTCCAAATTTTTTTCGGTATTCAACCATTTTATTTTCCAAGGAAATTTCTCCCTCCTTCCTTATACCGAGTATATATGTAAAGGAAACTTTACGTCAAGTTTCCTTTACATTCATTTCGTCTATGTTTCATTCTATTTATATAGAAGAAACTTTTTCAAATTCAGCACGTCTATTTTGAAATGAAACATGGAACAATGTATATAGCCGTTACTATATCTCCTCCCCGTTTTTATGAAAATTTAATATCTCCATATTTGTTTTATCCTTTTAAAATGTTTCATTCTGCTCTTTATCGGGTGAAATGCGCTATTGTTTTTACGTTGTTTTTCGCCATATTTATAGAAACTAACGGTTTATGAAGCATTTTTTATGTATAGCCACTTTTTTTGTAGAAATCCTTCATTTTCCTTTCGATATTTAACACTATCGAGATAAAGTTTATGGTAAATTCATAATTTTTTATTTTTTATACTATATTCCGTTATATTGTTGTATAATATCAATGAAAGCGCTTATTATTCCAATATACATAATTCGAACTAAACTTTATCGAAACATTCTGATAGTTATACTTATATTTAAATGCAACAATTATAGGTATTAATGTAGGTATACCAAATATATCCACCCCGTTTTCCCGTGAAATTACTTTATAACATGAAAGATTAACTTGGGTGATAAGTTATTGTGAATGTTTTTTTACAAAACAGATAAGTAATAGTGTTTGGTATTATGTAAATTATTGTAATAACATAAGAGTAAAGAAAAACATTTACATTGATTATTGGTTCATCAATTATTGAAAAGAGCAAAATGCACCTTTTTGTATGGAAAAAGGATTATATGCATTGGGAGGTTTAAACAAATGACGAGGAAGAATACAACGACAAACCCTTGGGCCAAGTTCCATGGTCCGAACCTTGGTTATGTTATTGAACAGTATGATCTTTACGTAACTGGAGCAGGTTCTGTTGATCCGGAATTACAAGAGCTTTTTGAAATTTTTGGAGCTCCTTCGTTTCAAGATGATGTCGTAACAGGGGACAACACAGCAACACATTTTTCTCCTCAAAACACAGGGAACATTGAAAAGATTCTTAAAGTCGTTCAACTTGTTGAACAGATTCGTTCTTTCGGGCATACATTGGCTCACATTAATCCGATGGAAGATGCTGCAAACGGACAATCTCTTATCGAGAAAACAATGAACGAACTGAGCGATGCTGACTTGAAAGCGATTCCAGCAAAAACAGTATGGCAAGATGCACCAGAGCGTATTCACACTGCACTTGATGTAATTCATAGATTAAAAGACGTTTATACAAAATCTTTAGCTTATGAATTCTCACATATACAAGATAGTGAAGAACGCGCGTGGTTGCATCAAATGGTGGAATCAAATTCATTGCGTCAACCATTATCAAATAAAAAACGAACTGCTCTTTTAAAACGTTTAACTGCTGTTGAAGGTTTCGAGCAATTCTTGCATAAAACATTCGTTGGTCAAAAACGTTTCTCAATAGAGGGCGTTGATATGCTTGTACCTGTACTAGATGAAATTGTTTCTGAAGGTGCTAAAGACGGCGTAGAAGATGTCATGATTGGTATGGCTCACCGTGGTCGTCTAAGCGTACTCGCTCACGTATTAGAAAAGCCATATAATCACATGTTTGCAGAATTCAAACATGCAAAAATAGAAGGTGCAGTGGCAAATGCTGGCTGGACTGGCGACGTGAAATACCATTTAGGTAGAGAACAAGTCGTTGGTAATGAAGAAGTTAGCACTCGTGTTACATTAGCAAATAACCCGAGTCATCTTGAGTTCGTTAATCCTGTTGTTGAAGGTTTCGCACGTGCTGCTCAAGAGAATCGTAAAAAATCTGGTCTTCCAGAACAAGATACTACAAAATCATTCGTAATTTTAGTTCATGGTGATGCTGCATTCCCTGGTCAAGGTGTTGTGTCTGAGACACTCAACTTAAGTAGATTGAATGCGTACCAAACTGGCGGAACTATTCATGTTATCGCAAATAATGCAGTCGGCTTTACGACTGATAGCTATGATTCTCGTTCTACTAAATATTCAAGCGACCTTGCAAAAGGTTTCGATATTCCAATTGTTCACGTGAATGCTGATGATCCGGAAGCTTGTCTTGCTGCTGCAAACCTTGCGATCCAATATCGTACGCTGTTCAAAAAGGACTTCTTAATCGATTTAATCGGTTACCGCCGATATGGTCATAACGAAATGGATGATCCAGCAGTTACGCAACCACAAGTGTACAAAAAAATTAAAAATCACCCAACTGTAAGAACAATTTATGCAGATCAATTACAATCTGCTGGCGTTCTGAATGCAGATGAGGTTGAAACAATTACTCAGTTTATACAAGAGGAATTAAAGGCTGAATACGCACAAGTGCCACCAGCTGATACGAGTGCTGCAACAATTCACGTTAAAGTTCCAGAGGTTGTTGCAAAAGGAATCCAGCCGATTGACACTGGTGTTTCAATTGAATCACTTCGTGCAATTAATGAAGGACTATTATCTTGGCCTGAAGGCTTTAACGTATATCCAAAAGTGAAGAAAATTCTTGAGCGCCGTAAAGATGCTCTTGAAGAGAACGGTAAAATTGAATGGGCACTTGCTGAATCGTTAGCATTCGCTTCAATTTTGCAAGAAGGTACGCCAATTCGTTTAACTGGTCAAGATTCACAGCGTGGTACATTCGCGCACCGTCATATCGTATTACACGATACTGATACAAACGAAACATATTCACCATTACACCGTTTACCGAACATTAACGCATCATTCTCTGTTCATAACAGTCCGTTATCAGAAGCTGCTGTTGTTGGTTACGAATATGGTTACAACGTATTTGCTCCAGAAACTCTTGTTATGTGGGAAGCTCAATACGGTGACTTCTCAAATACTGCGCAAGCATTATTTGATCAATATGTTTCAGCAGGAAGAGCAAAATGGGGTCAAAAATCTGGTTTAGTTCTTCTATTACCACACGGTTATGAAGGTCAAGGGCCAGAGCACTCTAGTGCACGTCCAGAGCGTTTCTTACAATTAGCTGCTGAGAACAACTGGACAGTTGCAAACTTAACGAGCGCGGCACAATACTTCCATATTTTACGTCGTCAAGCATCTATCTTAGGAACAGAAGCTGTTCGACCGTTAGTGCTTATGACGCCAAAGAGTTTATTACGTCATCCACTTACGCTTTCAACTGCTAGTCAGTTAAGCGAAGGACGTTTCCAACCTGCTTTAGAACAAGAAAACCTTGGTGCGAAACCAAACAAAGTAAAACGTCTTGTTTTAAGTACAGGTAAAATGGCAATTGACTTAGCAGCAGAAATCGAAAGTGGTAAGCATGAGTACAGCCTAGATGAAGTTCATATGGTTCGTATCGAGCAGTTGTACCCATTCCCTGCTGAAAAAGTTCAATCTATTATTAAACGCTTTAAAAACTTAGAAGAAATCATTTGGGTTCAAGAAGAACCTCGTAATATGGGCGCATGGCATTACATGGCTCCAATTCTGTTCGAACTAGCTGGGGATAAAGTGAAAACAGGTTACATTGGGCGCCCGGATCGTTCTAGCCCATCTGGTGGCGATCCATTCGCTCACAAAGCTGAGCAAGAATTAATCGTTGCACACGCTTTAGATGTGAAGTACAACTTCCGTCAAGATAAACAAGAAATTGAAGTTTTCAGCAACTGAAAGTAACAATGAGTTTTTCAGGCTTGGCTATGGCAGATAGTCTGCCACAGCCAGGCTAACAAATGGAGATTACCGAAGATTAAAGAAGACAAAACACACCGTTAGGCAAATAAGGGGAGGACATTTAAAATGATCGAAATTAAAGTACCTGAGCTTGCAGAATCTATTTCAGAAGGAACTATTTCACAATGGCTTATCAACGTAGGCGACAAAGTTGAGAAAGGTGGCAGCGTTGTTGAGCTTGAGACTGACAAAGTCAATGTAGAAATCATTGCAGAGGATTCAGGTATTGTATCGAAGTTACTAGGCGAACCTGGGGATACAGTTGAAGTTGGCGCTACTATCGCAATTTTAGATGCAAACGGCGCAGGAGTTGCAGTAAGTACACCAGCACCACCTGCTGAGCAACCAAAACAAGAAACTACTGAAACTACTGAAGCACCTAAAGCAGCAGCTCCAAGTGCTGAACAAAATAAAGCGTTACAAGGTTTACCAAATACAAATCGTCCTATCGCATCACCAGCTGCTCGCAAAATGGCTCGTGAATTAGGAATCGACTTAAACGACGTACGCAGCACAGATCCACTTGGACGTGTGAGACCACATGATGTACAAGCTCACGCTGCAGCGCCAAAAGAAGCACCAGCTGCTCCAAAAAGTCCAGCTCCTGCTCCAGTTGCAAAAACTGAATTCGAAAAACCAGTTGAGCGTGTGAAAATGTCCCGCCGCCGTCAAACAATTGCAAAACGTCTTGTAGAAGTTCAACAAACATCTGCAATGTTAACTACATTTAACGAAGTTGATATGAGTGCAATCATGGAATTACGTAAAGAACGCAAAGATGCTTTCGAGAAAAAACATGATGTACGTCTTGGCTTTATGTCATTCTTCACAAAAGCAGTTGTTGCAGCATTAAAACAGTTCCCATTATTAAATGCTGAAATTCAAGGCGATGAGCTTATCATTAAAAAATTCTATGATATCGGTATTGCAGTAGCAGCTCCAGATGGATTAGTTGTTCCAGTTGTACGCGATGCTAATCAATTGAACTTCGCTGAAATTGAAAGCGAGATTCGTAATTTAGGTCTGAAAGCACGCGATAATAAACTTTCATTAAAAGAGCTACAAGGTGGTACATTTACAATTACAAACGGTGGTGTGTTCGGTTCTCTAATGTCTACACCAATCCTAAATAGTCCACAAGTAGGTATTCTAGGGATGCATAAAATCCAAGTACGTCCAGTTGCGATCGATAACGAGCGTATGGAAAACCGTCCAATGATGTACCTTGCACTATCTTACGATCACCGTATTGTTGATGGTAAAGAAGCGGTTAGCTTCCTTGTTGCTGTTAAAGATATGCTTGAAGATCCAAAATCATTATTATTAGAAGGTTGATAGATTATTAATCTATTAAAGGCTGTAGAATGAATCATTCTACAGCCTTTTTTCATTATGTTCATATGGGACAAATCACACTACATAGACTAACAATGTATGCCTAAAACGTAAGGGGGATAAACATGAATAACCTTCCAGTTCATGCAAAACTTAAAGCAAATAAGGATACTTTTTTCCTCCCCGATTCAAACGGGGGTGTTTACTTTCGAAATAACTCCAGTTCATTCCGTATGGATGGTGATGGAATTTATGACTGGATTGAGAAATTAATGCCTATGTTTAACGGTAATCATTCTTTGACAGAAATAACCGATGGTCTCCCTCTCCCCTATCAAAATCGTGTATTTGAAATTGGAGAGATTTTATATGAAAATGGTTTCATTCGTGATGTAAGCCAAGATGCTCCCCACGAATTAAACAGTGCATTACTCGACAGATATGCTTCGCAAATTGAGTTTTTAGAAGCTGATTCCCATTCAGGCGCTTTAAAATTCGAAACGTACCGCGCAGCAAATGTGCTTATAATTGGTTCTGGCGATATGCTTACTTCCCTAGTTTCTTCTTTATTAGAATCTGGTTTACCTACATTCCATTATCTTGTTACAGATCGTGCTGAAACAAACTACGATCGAATTCATGAACTAAGCGAACGTGCATATGCAAATGATGACAATGTACTTATTCAAGAAATAGATATTACAATTGATCGCCCTTTACATGAAGTATTCGAGCCTTTCGACTGGATTTTATACGTTTCCCAAAATGGAGATATTGAAAGTTTAAGAGCAATCCATACTATTTGTAGAGAGTTTAAGAAAAATTTCATACCAGCTATTTGCTTATCAAGAATTGGTTTAGCTGGACCCGTCGTAACCACAGACCGTGAGGAATGCTGGGAATCAGCTTGGCATCGTCTACACGAAACTATTTTACAAAGTGAAAATCCACCTGAACCTTTCTCACCAATTGCATCTGCAATGTTAGCAAATGTTATCGTTTTTGAGTTATTTAAACATGTCGCTGAAGATTCACATAGGCAGCATAATCCTCAATTCTTTTTATTAAACTTGGAAACACTTGAAGGAAAGTGGCACCCCTTCATAAAACATCTTCTCGCAACCGATGAAATCTTTACAATTGATACGGTGCAAAATCTTCAAGAAAACCTTGCCCAACGTTCCGGACAATATACTTCAACTGAACTTTTTCGTTTTTTTGATACGTTAACTTCTAAAGAAGCTGGCATATTCCACATGTGGGATGAACAAGATTTACACCAATTGCCTTTATCACAGTGCAATATTCAAGTTGTAAATCCATTATCAGACGGACCTACCTCTCCCCTTCCTACTATAACTTGCGGTGGATTAACTCATAATGAAGCACGCCGCGAAGCTGGTTTAACAGGAGTTGAAACATATGTAGCTGAAATGATTCATCGTCTTATCCCCGAACATACTGATATCGGTATTGGTGCTGGGGAAACGATGACAGAAGGTGTATACCGAGCTCTCCAAAAACATTTAAATAATAAGTTATACGAACGCCAATCACATATGCTAGAAGAGATTACAGAGCTTTATTTAACCGAAATTCATGATAAACATTGTAGGTTTTACTACGATGCTCTCTCTACAATTCATGAAATACCTAAAGTAGGAATGAGTGAGGAGTTACTTGGTTTTCCTGTCGTTTGGATCGGTATTAATGATAGATGGTATGGTGCGGCAAATATTAATATAACACTCGCATTAAGAAATGCTCTGCAACAAGCACTCCTTCATATTCAAAATGAAGAGATTCCTTATAAAGCTAATATGTTACCGGAATCATCCATTGTTTTATATAGTACGGATCCTGTTAGAGTAGCAATACAAGAAGAGGAAGAAATTCCAGGCGTACAGTCTTTACAAGTTGCTTTGCAAAATTTAATGGAAAACAACTTGTATCCATTCGTTTTTGATTTAGCTATTGAGTCATTTTTAAGAGACAACTTAGACGGTGTATATGGGGTATTAATTGCAAAGGAGGATGACCAATGACTCAAAACATACTACTTATAGGAGATGGCCTACTCACAGACTATGTACATGAGCAATTGTGTAAGCAATATTCACTCATCCGCCAGCATACAATTACAGAAGCTCTCCCTGAAAACATTCATCTTGCTCTCGTCTTACATGACGGGTCTCCTTCTTCCGTACATCGTGATGCTGAGCTTATCTTTCGCTCAAATAATATTCCGTGGCTTCGCGCGTTTACTTCGTTTGGTGAAGGTATTATCGGTCCTTACGTGAAGCCTCTTACAACTGGATGTTCCCACTGCGCTGATGGACGCCGGTTTATAGCTGGCTTTGATCAAAAAGAAATGTGGGAACTACAACGAAAATATGCATTAAAAGCAGAGAACGTGACGAGGCGTGATGTACGCGCCACCCAAAATGGAATGTTACAAATGTGCCAGCTCATTCATGCTGAAACAGAGAAAATATTAGCTCATGGATATTCTTCTTTAGAAAACGAACTCATTTTACTGGACTTACAAACGTTACACTGTACCCGGAATTCGTTTCTTCCAGACCCTCTCTGTCCGGTATGCAGCAATTTGCCTGACGATACAGCAGATGCAGCGCAAATTTCTTTACAACCAAGTTTGAAAACGAGTACTGAAACGTATCGCTGTCGTTCCATTCATGAGCTAAACACATTTTTAACGAGAGACTATTTAGATTACCGGACTGGTATTTTAAACGGCCAAATGCAACATTCTTTATTACCGTTTGCTGATGTCATTATAAACATGCCGTTACTGTTTGGAAATGAAGGTGTCGCGGGCCGGACTCATTCATTTGCACTTAGTGAAGCAACCGCTATTTTAGAAGGGTTAGAACGCTATTGCGGTATGTCGCCTCGTGGAAAAAAAACAAATGTACATGGCAGTTTTCGTGAGCTAGAAGATGTTGCACTGAATCCCCTCACACTTGGTGTACATACAAATGGACATTACAATCGTGATAGTTTTCCATTTAAGCCGTTTGATCCTGATTATGAGCAAAACTGGGTATGGGGATATTCTTTATTACAAAGCAGGCCCCTTCTAGTTCCAGAATCAATCGCTTATTATAGCCTTGGTCATAGAGATGCTTTCGTGTATGAAACATCAAATGGATGTGCCATTGGTGGTAGTTTAGAAGAAGCAATTTTTCACGGCATTTTAGAAATTGTAGAGCGTGACGCCTTTTTGCTCACTTGGTATGCCGAATTACCTCTTCCCCGTCTCGATCTTAGTTCAGCCAATGATACTGAATTGCAATTAATGATTGAACGCTTACGCACAATTACTGGATATGAATTATACGTTTTCAACGCGACGATGGAACATGGTATTCCGAGCATATGGGTCATTGCGAAAAATACAAGGCAAGATGGTATGAATCTCGTCTGTGCTGGCGGCGCACATATGGAACCAATTCGAGCTGTAAAAAATGCAATTCATGAAATAGCGGGCATGTTACTTATAACAGATGAAGAGCTTGAACAAAAAAGAGAGAAATATGAAAACTGTTTACAAGATCCATATCTTGTTTCGCAAATGGAAGACCATAGTATGCTGTATGGATTGAAAGAAGCGGAAGAGCGTCTTCACTTCCTTTTACGTGATGATGCTCCGGTGCAAACGTTCCAAGAAATGAATGCATTACAATCATTTGATATGGATTTAACATCTGATCTTCATCAACTTTTAAACAGGTTACATCAATCTGGACTTGAAGTAATTGTTGTAGATCAAACGGTCCCCCTTATAGAAAAGAACGGCTTACATTGTGTAAAAGTAATTATTCCAGGCATGTTACCGATGACGTTCGGTCACCATCTCACTCGGGTTACAGGACTGGATAGAGTGTATACCGTACCGATGACACTTGGATATTGGGCTGAGCCTTTAACGAATGAAAGTTTAAATCCACATCCGCATCCGTTTCCATAATTCATAGTGAGGGGGAAATTTGATGCAACCTGATACTTTTTTACATCATCTCCATTTTTCTATTAATGAAATTATGTCGTCCGATAAAGAGATTAACTGGGAAGACGCACCACTTCCTTATAAATTATATCGAAATTTACCAGTCATCCCTCTCTCTTTAGAAATCCCATTAACTTTGCGAAATTCTTCTACTAAACCTAACTTAGAGGAAATCGGTCATTATCTTTGGTACTCATTTGGTTTAACACAATTATGTCAGCCTACTACTAACCTAGAAAATAATAAAACAACGACTCTATTCCGAAGATTCATCCCTTCTGGGGGTGCTTTATATCCAAATGAATTATATATGTATTTAAAAATTGATCATTATCCAGACGGCATTTACCATTACGACGCCGCGCACCACCGTCTTATCTTACTTCGTGAAGGAAATTTCGATTCTTATCTTACAGAAGCACTCGGCAATCGTTGTAACATACATTCTTGTTTTGGTGCTGCATTTGTATCCACTATGTTTTGGAAAAACTTCTTTAAATACAATAACTTTTCGTATCGTCTGCAAGGATTAGATAGTGGTGTTCTAATCGGTCAATTACTTGAATGCGCAAAACAATTCGGTTATACAAATGGTGTATATTTTCAATTTCTAGACCGGGCAATGAATCATTTACTTGGACTGTCAGAAGGTGAAGAAAGTGTGTATGCTGTTATTCCTTTAAGTACAGAACCGAATACAGATTGGTTTCATGATGATCATCGTAAAAATAAAACTATTACTTCTCATGACTTGTTGCAGCAAATCCCGCCGTTAACACATGAGCATTTCGTTCGTTCAAAACATGTAGATGACTATCCGATGATAAAAAAAATAAACGCGTCATCTATGATTGAATCAACAGAACACTTCCAAACATTTACCTGTGAAGAACGACAACAATATAGTGCACACGCTATGCAGCTACCTAAAGTGGAACGTTTATCATATGATTTTTTACAACTTTGTAAAAAACGATATTCACCTGATTCTGACTTCATTTTAACGAAATGGGATGCAGCCGAGCTCGCTACTTTACTACAAGAAGCGAGCCTCTCCTTCCCTTATTACAACGACCTTGATGGCAAGTATGTAAATGAAAATGCACGAGTCTCACTATATGGATGTTTTTATAACGTAAAAGACATAGAAAACGGCGCTTACGCTTATAACAGTAGGACACATTCCATACAGCCAATTCGGTACGGAGACCTTCGTTATCCGCTTCAATCTAGTATGACGATGGATAACGTAAATCTTTTTCAAGTACCACTTTGTCTACATGTAATCGGAAATAAAGATTACTATAAAAATAAATTAGGTTATAGAGGATATCGCATTCATCAAATGGAAGCTGGCATGCTCGTTCATAAACTCGTTTTAGCTGCGACCGCTATGGGGATGGCCGGGCATCCGTTACTAAGTTTTGATACAAATTCATGCGATCAATTGTACGGGATTGATGCCGGAAATGAAACTTCACTCATTCAAATTCCGGTTGGGGCGTATCGGGCGCGGAATTGGCTAAAAGGGTCCTTGCATAATTAGAAGCACGCCGATTAATGGCGTGCTTTTTTTGAAGGAGTTAAATTATTAAAAGCGAAATAAATACATATTCTTATATAAAAGGAGAGTTTGAATTGAGTATTTTAAAAAGATTAATCGAGCAAGCGAAAAATCCCCGCGGGACAATTGGTTCCTCTATGCTTTGCATTATGAATGCTGCGCATACGAGACTAACAAATTGGGCTTTACAAAAAATACATATACGTGAAAATGCAGTTATTTTAGATATTGGTTGTGGGGGTGGTAAAACTATACAGACTCTTTCAAAACAAACTCCGCTTGGGAAAATATACGGGATCGACTACTCCAATCAAGCTGTTGAAAACTCAAAGAAAGCAAATATGAAGGATGTCAAAGCAGCGAAAGTAATTATTCATCAGGCAAGCGTCTCCTCTATTCCATATCATCCGGACTTCTTTGATCTCATTACCGCTTTTCAAACCCACTACTTTTGGCCTGATGTTGAGAATAATATGAAAGAAGTATTTCGCGTCTTAAAACCGAATGGATCCTTTTTACTAGTCGCTGAAACTTTCAAAATCCAATATCATATGGATAAATTTAAGACGACCGAAGAATTAGTAAACCTATTTTATAAAACAGGATTTACAAGCGTGAAATGTTATGAAGAAAGAGGATGCCTTTGTTTAATAGGAAATAAGTAAAAAAGCAGACCTTTCAAGGCCTGCTTTTTCACTAGATTACTTTAAAAATACTCTTAATTTGTCTAGCAAATAACCAGTTTTTCGTACCGTAGTTATCATTTAGACTATCTAAATTAATAGCTTTCCCGTTAGAAAACTTAAGTTCTAACGTTGTATTTTTGTCATTTGTTTTTAAGTTACTATTTGTAATATCATCATACTTTAATTTTTCAATCTCAATATACTCTTCCTTCTCTTCTCCGATAACGACGTGATCTTGGAAGAAGAAGAATACTTCTACTTTCTTACCGAAACAAAATACGTTTTTCGTATAAATTAATGTCGCATTATCAAGTCCGACACATACTTCTTTCATCTCTTCAACAACGTTTCCTAAGTCTTCTTCGTTTCTTGCATTTGATTCAGCAATCCATTCTTCGATTGTATTCATGTTAATTGCCATACTGTGCCCCCTGGTTCGTTCATTACTTTATTAAAAAATAAATACTATATGACAATATAAGCGATACGTACTATGTTTTCAAGGGTGAACGGTATATTCAAAATAAAGTGAAACTTTATTTATTCCCCTTTCACAAAAAAATAGCACTTTAAAAAGTGCTATTCCGCTCTCCTTGCTGCTTGTTGAATTGGATCCCAAACGCTGTTATATGGTGGTGCGTAACTTAAGTCGACATCTTCTAAATCGTGAATACTCATTTTATTGAAAAGTGCCATTGCGATAACATCAATACGTTTATCTACGCCCTCTTCTCCAATTACTTGTCCGCCTAACAATTGTTTCGTATCGGCGTGATATAGTAATTTCAAGTGAAGTGGCGAAGCACTCGGGTAATAGCCCGCCATATTTGTTGAATCTACTTTGACCGTCTTATACGGGATGTTTAGCCCTTTCGCTTCTTTTTCATTTAAGCCTGTTCTTGCGAGCGTCAGATCCATAAATTTAATAATGCCCGTACCTAACGTACCTTTAAATGCCCTTCGTTTATCAACCATATTGAGTCCGGCAAGTCGCCCTTGTTTATTCGCAGTCGTTCCAAGCGGGATATGATCATGCATTTCCTTTATAACATGGTAATGTGTTGCACAATCACCAGCAGCGTATACGTCTTTCACATTCGTTTGCATATAAGCATTTACTTCAATTGCACCTTTATGGTTTTTACGTATATTTGTCCCCTCAAGAAAATCAGTATTTGACTGTACACCGACAGATACTAAAACGAGATCAGTTTTATACGTCCCTTTATCCGTCTCCAGTTGTTCTACTCTTTCTTTTCCTTTAAACGCTTTTACATTTTCATTTGTTAAAATTTCAATATTATGTTTATCTGCTTCTTTATGTATATATTCCGCCATATCCGCATCATAAATTGTGCCAATATGATCGTTTCTCTCAATCATTCTTACTTTCTTTCCTAGTTCTACAAATGTTTCTGCCATCTCTAGACCAATTGCACCGCCGCCAATAATCGTTACGTGCTCAACACCATTTGTTTGTAGCGTGTCTACTATACGCTCAGCATCCGGAATTGTTTTTAAAAGATGAACACCTTGTAAATCTTTACCTTCCCAATCCGGCATAACAGGGCGTACACCAGTCGCAATTAATAAACGGTCATATGAAAATTCAAATACATCTTTCGTCTTCGTATGTACTGCATACACAATTTTCTTTTCCGTATCTACTTTCGTTACTTCATGACGCACTTTCGCATCAATCCCATATTTATCACGAAACGTCTTTACATCGCGTGCAATTAACTTTTCAGTAGAGGCGATAACACCACTAATCACATACGGTAATCCGCACTGAGCGTATGAATAAATTTCACCTTTTTCTAACGTTACAACATTTGCCGTTTCATCGTTTCTAACAATTTGCATCGCTGCACTCATACCAGCTGCATCTCCGCCAATAATGACATAGTTCACTTTACCACTCCTTCTTTTTTACATACTCTTTACGTTTTCCATATTTTGTAGAAATAACACCTACTTCTATTGTAAAGAAAGAGAATTTCATCTTCAAATTTGGTGCACAAACATGCTTTACTAGGTAAGTGTCGTGTCTTATAAACAACATGTTTAATATGCTATAACAGCAACTATTGAAAGTAGGTGAAATATACATGTGCGCCGGCCTTCTCGTCCAGCTTCCAGAGGAACCGATAGAACCGAGACCAGCCCTCCCGCTTGAACAAGAGTTTACCGTTAGTGTAACTTTATACAGTGCACGTGCTTGGTTATCTGATAATGACACTTTCTCACAAACTATTTGGAAATCGACTCGCTTTGCTTCTGCCTCACACGCTCGCAAATCCATCTTCCCAGTTGGTACTGTTAAAATTGTAAATTTTTCTGAGGATACAATAACAGTTACTATATCCTCAGAATCAGACGATGCTCTCAAAATAATCGTCCCTCCTCGTTCCGAAGCTGCTTTAACGTCTAGTTCTTTATCTGATGTGCAAGCAAGTACATCAGGAGGAGCAAGCAAAGTCACATTCCTCTTTCATATCTTTTTCTCAAGGGATCCTGGTCCAGCTAAATAATCATAAAATGAAACTTTAGTCAGTAGGGTTATTGCCCACACCAATCGGGCAGTTATCTCCCACCTACCTTCCTCTCATTCGGCGAATTTTGAAATGGGAGTCTTACTGCCCGCAAATAAAGGGATAAAAAAGGGTACAGTTATGCACTGTACCTTTTTCACACGCTCTATTCTCTTGATTTAATCAGTTCAACATTATAAGATTCCACACTCGTTAACGTTCCTGTAAAATACGGATTTTCTCTATACCAAGACTGTTTTGAAAAATACGCTTGCATATCTTTCGTTTGAAACATATGTCCATGTCTTGCGTATATTTCGTTTCTTGCTATTTTCAATTGTTCTTTCGATAAATATGTTAAGTCCGTACTCGTTAATTTTCGAATATCACTATCAGGGAAGATGAAACCATTATATACATAATGAGTCGTAGGCGGTGGAGTAACATTGTAAACAACTGTTTTTTCTATACCTTTCTTTTGGAATGGAAGATTATAAGCCGACAGTGCCGTTACCGTTTCTACCTTTGTCGTTTCCCTTCCGTTTTCTCCATTTCGTTCTAAATAAATCGCCGCACTTCCATCGGTCGCTACCGGTCCCCACTTAATTTCTTCTCCGGTCAACGCTGTAACTGGCTTTTGATTCACGTACAATGTTGCACCAGGCGCATTCGTTTGAACTGTAATATATTGCCCTTGCAACGTTAAATCTACCGTTACATTATTTTGATTTTGTTTTATAAGTACAGCCTTTTCCTCTCGTGATAGTTTTACATAGTCATTTTTATATTCCGCTTGAAACACTTGAGTTCCTGGAAGAAACGGTCCATATTGCTTCTCAAACTTTTTGTCATTTGTCTTATCAATTTCCTTTCCGTTCATTTTTAAAGATGTACCTTTTTCATTTGAAAGCAGCGTCGTATAATACGTCTTCGCTTTCAATTTATACCGATCAAATAAAAAGAAATACTTTCCGTCTTTCGTTAAAGAAAAATCTGCTCTTTCTATTCCATCCCCTTGTTTTTCACCTTGCCTCAAATATTCGTTCAATTCATTCACGTAAGATGGATTTTCTTTTATATATGAAAATAGAGGCGTTACACTCTCTCTTGTGACAATAACGGCTGGATCATCTGCCGTGGTGATCTCAGCTAATTTCTCCCCGTCCCTCTCTTGTAAAACAGTAATAATTCTCTCTACTTGCGATGATTGTGAGTAATATGAAGATCCATACGCATATAATCCGCCCAATACTATAATAAAAAATGTTAAAAGTGTAATTCCAATTATTGTCCCTTTGCTCATTTTCTGCTTCTTTACTACAGGATCCCGCCTCTTCGTCCCGCAGTTTTGACAAAATTGCACACTGTCTTCAAAATGAGTCCCGCACTTTGTGCATACATTCATCCGTTCAACCACCTTTTCGTTAGAAGCCTGTTAATCCCCCGATAAAGGTTTGGATTATCGTTTTAATGTAAGACCAAAACACGATAAACGTTGCAATTCCGATTAAAACATTTGCGATAATAAGTGTGTAAACAGGATCTACTCCGCCGTTGTCTAGTTTTAATATAGCTACAATTATACTAATTCCCATATACGTTGTAGCCAGCCCTAATAAGATTGGTAAAAAAAAGATCAATAGGAAACTAAATAGAAAAGAAAGAACTAGTATAGCAATAGCTGGCGTCGCTATCGTCCCCCATATACCGAATGCTTCAAGAAAAGAAAAAGATGATTTCATCATCTTACCACTTACAAAAATAATAAATCCGACAAATAAAGTTAAAATTAATAAAAAGAAAAAGACCATTACAGATTCTCCAAAGAAAGTAGGAGTAGCTATATCTGGCACTAATGTCCTCGTAACAGTCGCCGCTGCGCTCATCATTCTATAAAAAATACACGCTCCTAAAAAACAAATAAGCACAAGACTTACAATTCCATTTCGCACTTCAATATTTCCACTTTCCATAATGGCCGATGGTGATTTAAAAGCATTTTTAAAGAACTGAAAATAGCCACTTGCAAATTGTTTCGCTTGCTCTACCGTTTCATTCGGACGAGTTTCCTTTACTCGTGCCGGGCGCGATAGCTGCCCTTCTTCCTGCCCACCACTCGCTACCACTTCTTCCGTTAACGAATGTCCACAATTCCCGCAAAACCTTGCTTCCGCTGCATTTTCAGTATGACATGCCGGACATTTCATTCTCTCATCCCTCCTTAAGCATATACCTTATAGGGTGTTACAAATTCAATATATGACTTTGTACATAAAACATGACTACAAGAAAAAGAATATGAAATCCTTCTTTTAAACGAAACTATGTGTGCTAGTATTATAGAAAAATAATGGTATTATGAAACAGAGCAAATAAAGTGAAACTTTAAACAGATTGGATGAAGACAGTGGAATTTGTAAACTCGATTTTTCAAACACTCCTTACAAGCGTGATCCAATTATTTTCTTTAATTGGTGTCATCATTGTAATTGGATTTATATTAGGTTATTTAGAATCTCTCACACGAACGTATTGGTCGAGAGCTTTTGGTAGGAAGGGATTTCTTTTAACTGCATGGATCGGTGTTCCCGTTCATGAGCTTGGACATGCAATTATGTGTCTATTATTCCGCCATAAAATTGTAGCAACTCAGTTCTTCCCGACAGATACAAGTCAAGGAGCTTTAGGTTACGTCCAACATCAATACAATCAAAAAAGCGTATATCAACGGATCGGTAATTTCTTTATCGGCATCGGTCCTATTATTTCTGGTATTACTGCCTTAATACTTTTAATGCGCTATTTCGTACCAGAGTCATATTATTTATTTAATACGAATCTGGAAAAAACTGTTGCATCGACTTCTATTAACTTAGACATGATCCAAAACATGCTACTATCGACGTTTGTATTATTGAAAAGCTTATTTACATTTAACAATTTATTGAATCCTTCATTTTGGTTATTTTTATTTATCGCCATTTGTATTTCTGCACATATCGCTTTAAGTAAACCAGACATTAAAGGATCAATAGACGGTGTTATCGTCATGTTTATCATGTTATTTTTATTCAATATAATTGCAGGACTTTTTCAGTACGATAGTAACCAACTCATCGGAAAAATGATGAAGTATAATATGTATCTCATTGCGTTTTCTAGTGTGGCGCTTCTTTTCTCTTGTATTTCTACACTTGTGAGTTTTGTGTTTTATAAAATAAGAGGAGGGCGTTCATTGTGAACGCCCTCTTCCCATCAATTATTTCTCTTATAATCACAATGCTCAACCGGAACACGAGCATGCCCTTCTTCATCGGTACACCATGACTGTGACTGAAAGGCAAGAAAAATACCAATCCACTCTTCCTTCTTCTCAAAGTGAATCAATATCCCACCGTCTTGCCATTTGCCATCATCACCTTGCCATTTCTCTACATTCCCTTGATTCATATGAATATCGTGTATACCGTTTCCAGGTGTAAAGTGAAAATACGAATCCGGAACCTTTTCTTCTGGTCCCCACCTTTCACCAAACGCATAAATAATCGCCTTTTCTTCTATTGCTCGCTTTATATAACGCTCTATCTTTTCATTTAAATCATTATCAACTCCTGCTTTTTCAGCAGGTAAAGGAATCATTTGCTTGGAATCAAATAAATTACCTCTTACATAATCTAAAGCTACTTTCGGTTCATTATTTTTTATTTCTGTAAAACCGAACGGTAATGTCGGTAAAATATGAATCGCCTCTGATCGAATATCGTCGCTCGCAAAATATAAAACTTCCGATGGATAACTTTGCGATTTCACGTTAATTGCAATGCGATAATCTACTCCTGCTTCACCTTGTAAATGAACTTGATAATGAGGTGTTTTGCCTTTTCCAATCTTAGATTGTATAACTGTACCTTTTAATACACCGTAGTTTTTTAAGGGCATACCTTTCATCTCCTATTCATTTAGTAGAAGCTTTTCATATTTAAAACATTATCCAGTCATAAAGAAAATCCTCCTATGTTAGGAGGATTTTTAATTTCTCAATATATACCAAAAGAAAACTTCCACTACTACAAGTAACACCGCACCAAAAATCATTAACGTCGTCTTCTTTAATAGTTCATTTTCACGATACGGGATATTGCATAAATACGCGCCTAGTGTAATCCGTGATGGACAAGCGATTGTCGCTACTGATGATGCGGTGTTTTGGAGCGTCGTGACGTATTGCCACGGGAGTGCTACGTTTTGGGCTGTTTGCATTTGTAGCTTTATAAACATCGCATTTGATCCTGCGTTACTACCAGTTAAAAAACCGCCAATTCCGCCTATGAATGGAGCAACGAAAACGAAAAAGGTACCAAAGGTTTCACCAGCTGTTTTTGCGAGTAATGAATGCATACCAGATGCGCCCATTAGTTCTGAAATTGCAATGAACATCGTCGTTGTAATAGCGAAAGGAATCCATTGTTTTATCGTTTGCGAGAGTGATTGTTTAATAACATTAGATGGAATGCGGAAGAAAATAATTGTAAATAAACAAGTCATGGCGAGCCAAAATCCTGGCGAATATAGTAGCTCTAGTTTGTAAGAATATGATTTTAAATCGAGAACTGCATATGACCTAAGAAAATCATGTAATGCTGGAACGAGGCGAGAAAGTAAAATACAAACTGTTAAGAATATATAAGGGCTAATAATTTTTATAATCGATACTTCTCTCTCCGTAGCCGCCGCATGTTCTGTTAAAAGGTTTTGCTCATCTTTTCCTTTTAACTTAATGATTAAAAAACCAAATGAAATGGTAACGATAGAACTTAATATCCCTGCTAGTTCAACACTTACGTATGCGTTAGAAAGATAGATTCCGAGAGAAAATAATAGAAAGAATCCTACTCCTTCCTTCCACTTTTCTATAACTGCCTGCCAGCCACCGACAACGTATAAAGAAAGGAAGATAAAATATGCGAAAATCGGGATGCTTAATAATGCTGTATTTGTACCAAGAGTTGTGAGCGGCATGTTAATAAGCTGAGAACCGATAATCGTACCCGTTGCCATCGCGCCCCATGAACTTGCAAGTAAACCGATAAACGATAGTAGCACAGCTTGAAACGGTTTATAACCGAGCGAAAGAAAAATAGGTGCTGCAACCATAAAACCAATTCCGAATCCACTCACTGATTCAATAAGTGGACAAATACCAAAACACATAAGAAGCATTTGCAATAATCGATCGCGCGTGACTTGTTCTAGAAACCGTGCTACTTGATCAATGTATCCCATTTTGTTCATGAGGTGAAATAAAAAAATACCGAAAAATAAAACGTATCCGACAATGAAACAAATTAACCACCCTTTAATTGTTGCGTGCACAGTTTCACTTATCCCTAATTGAAACGTTGGCGAGAGTAAAACGATTCCGACAGAAACGGCATAAGAGATTAGTGAGGCTCTTAATGACGTTTGTTTAAACAAAAACAAACAAATAAAAATCATCATAATCGGGATAAGTGCCAACAATATGGCCATGCTATCATCTCTTTTCGTAAAAAGTGCAATTTTTAACTATTATATAACAGATGTTATGATTTTCAATTATTTTTATAACAGATTTAAAAAAGGAGCCGCTTGGCTCCTTTTTTGAATAACTAATATTTTATCTTTTATCCTGAAAAACCGTCTGCTGTCCAATCATTTTTTCTAGTACAACAAACACAATATAAGCACATATTACTTGCAATACAATATTCCCAAGTTTTATTAATTCAAATGAATGGATCCATTGGAATAATTCACTTAATAATACAATCGAAACGATACTAAATAGTTCTATACTAACCGAAAATATACATACTTCTAAAATAGATTGCTCTTGTATTCGATTTAATTGGGAAAAGATGAATACATATCCTAAAAACAGAGCCATCAACTCTATTTTCGTCATGCTAATGAGCCAAGCGTATAATGGTACAGTTAAAAGAAGATATAATAGTTTACGTCTTAGCATGCCTTCTCACCCTCTAAGTTATAAGTATTTTCTGTATATTTTAACATTTATTACACAAAAGAAACAGCAGAGACTTAAGCCTCTTCTGTTTCTTTTACTGCATGTATTAACTCACAAATTTCTTCTCGCTTTTCATTTTCTAACAGCTCAATGACTTTACTTCCAACGACAACGCCGTCACATATTGTAATCATTTCTTCAATTTGCTCTCGTGTTGAAATACCGAATCCTGCGACTACTGGTAAGTGGACGTGTGCTTTTACTTTTTCTAAGTAACTACGAATCTCATCTTTAAAATTTTGACGTACTCCCGTTACACCCGCTACTGTAACGGCGTAGACGAATCCTTGTGATTCACTCGTAATTTTTTCGATTCGTTCAATAGGGCTCGTTACGGTAACGAGTGGAATTAAAGCGATATTCGCCACGCGAAGGAGCGGTGCAATAATGTCTTGTTCTTCATACGGTAAGTCTGGAACGATAATACCGTCCACCCCTGTTTCAAGACAGCTCTCAATGAAACGTTCCTTTCCGAATGCGAGTACTGGATTTAAATATGTCATAAGTACAAATGGAATTTGAACTTCTTGCCTCACCTCTATTAATGCTTGAAAAATACCTTTCAATGTTACACCGCTATCTAATGCTCTTTTTCCTACCCTTTGAATAGTTGGACCGTCTGCGACTGGATCTGAAAATGGGATACCAATTTCAACGATGCTTGCTCCTGCTTCATCAAGAAAACGAATTCTTTCTTTTAACTTTTCAAGTCCACCATCTCCGCCCATTACATACGGAATAAATGCTTTCTTGCCATTTTCAAACGCTGCTATAATTTTTTCTACTCCCATTTTTTACACCTCTTCCATATAACGTTTTATACTCTCTACATCTTTATCACCGCGGCCGGATAAACAAATGACAAGTCCTTCGTCTTTCTTCATTTGCGGCGCTAGTTTTAAAGCGTATGCAACAGCATGTGAACTTTCTAATGCCGGGATAATCCCTTCTTTTTTCGTTAATAATTGAAATGCTTCTAACGCTTCTTCATCTGTAATGGAATGATAAGAAACGCGGCCAATATCTTTTAGCAAGCTATGTTCTGGCCCAACACCTGGGTAATCCAGCCCTGCAGAAATAGAGTGTGCTTCTTGAATTTGCCCTTCTTCATTTTGCAGAAGGTACATCATCGATCCGTGTAAAACACCGACACTTCCTTTCGTTAAAGTGGCTGCGTGCTTTTCTGTGTGAACACCTTTTCCAGCTGCTTCAACACCGTAAAGAGCAACTTCTTCATCGTGTACGAACGGATAAAACATTCCCATTGCATTACTACCACCGCCAATACAAGCAACGACTGCTTCTGGTAATTTCCCTTCTAACGCTTCGTATTGCTTTTTCGTTTCTTTCCCAATTACACTTTGGAAATCACGAACAATTTGCGGGAATGGATGTGGCCCGAGAACTGATCCCATAATGTAGTGCGTATCGTGTACATGTGAAACCCAGTAACGAAGCGCCTCGTTTACCGCATCTTTCAACGTGCCGCTACCTGCCGCAACGCTTTCTACTTTTGCTCCGAGTAATTCCATTCGAAACACGTTTAATTTTTGTCGTCTCACATCTTCTTCTCCCATGAAGATGACGCATTCTAAACCGAAAAGTGCACATACAGTAGCTGTTGCAACTCCGTGTTGTCCTGCTCCAGTTTCAGCGACAACTTTCTTCTTACCCATTCTTACCGCAAGAAGTGCTTGACCGATTGTATTGTTAATTTTATGAGCTCCCGTATGGTTCAAATCTTCACGTTTCAAATAAATCTTTGCTCCGCCGCAATACTTCGTCATATTTTCAGCGAAATAAAGCGGTGTTTCTCTTCCAACGTACGTTTGTAAATAATGATCTAATTCCTTTTGAAACGCTTCATCTTGCATCGCTTCTTTATATGCTTCTTCTAGTTCTAATACGGATTGCATTAACGTTTCTGGAACGTATCGTCCTCCGTATATACCGTAATGCCCTTTTTCATCTGGATATGCATAATTCATTTGGAACACTCCTTCGCTTTTTTAATAAATTGTTTTATTTTCTCCAAATCTTTCTTTCCTTCTGTCTCTACTCCGCTGCTCACATCGATCATATATGGCCGAACAGTTCGAATTGCTTCTTCTATATTAAGGATGTTTAATCCGCCAGCTAATATCGTTTTCTCTCGCAATGCTTTTGGCATATGTGCAAGTAACTCCCATGAGAATGTCTTTCCGTTTCCTCCGTGGAACTTTTCTTTCGGGCTATCAAATAACAGATAATCTGTATCGTATTTTTTCGCACATTCAATATCTTTCTCTAAAGCTACTCCTACCGCTTTTATAGACGGAATATTCAATCTTACGATTTGATCATTGTCTTCATCCCCATGTAGTTGCACATGCGTTAACCCGCACTCCTCTGCAATTTTCTGGATCACTTCGACTGATTCATTTACGAAAACACCGACCTTGAAAACGTGGGCTGGAATTTCCCCAATAATTTCTTTCGCTTGCCCTGGAGTGATTTGGCGTTTACTTTCTGCAAAAACAAATCCGATTGCATCTGCGCCATATTCACACGCACTTTTCGCTGTTTCCATATCAGTGATTCCGCAAATCTTCACTTTCATATGCTCACCTTACAGTCTTCAAAAAAGGTACTGATAGAAGATGATGTCATAAGCGCTTCTCCGACTAATACGCCTTTTGCACCAGCTCGTTTGACTCTGATGATATCTTCTTTTGAATGAATACCACTTTCACTAATCCAAAGTAGGTTTTCCTCATTCAGTCGTTTTCCGAGCTTTTCAGTTTGGCTTAAATCTACTTCAAATGTTTTTAAATTACGGTTATTAATACCGATAACGTGCGGATTTAATCGGATTGCAATTTCTAATTCCTGTTCATCATGAACTTCAACAATCGCTTCTAATCCTTTTTCTAGCACGTAGTTATAAAGCTCGTTTAATTTCTCTTTTGACAATGCTGCAACGATTAATAAAATAAGATCTGCTCCTGCTTCATACGCCCTATCAATTTGAATCTTATCAATTATAAAATCTTTACATAAAAGCGGAATGTTACTTTCTGCTCTTGCCGTTTGTAAGTCGTGAAACGCCCCTTTAAAAAATTGACCGTCTGTTAAAACCGAAACTGCTCCAGCACCGCATTCTTCATATGTTTTCACTTGTTTTGGCACATCAACGTGTAAATTGATATCGCCTTTTGATGGAGACGCTCGCTTTACCTCTGCTATTACAGTAAACTGCTCTAAAGCTTTTACAAGTGAGTGTGTTTTCCTTTTTTCTTTCACTGGTGAATATGTTTCATATAACTCCGCAACTTCTACTTTCTTTTGCTCTACAATTTTGTCTAAAATCGTCCCCATTTTAATTCACCCTTTCTAATTTTTCATGGCTTGCTGCAATTAATAAGTTTAGTTTGGCTAATGCTTTTCCAGAGTCAATGCTGTGCGTTGCTAGTGTAATTCCTTCTTCAATCGTTTCTGCTCTTCCATTTGCGAAAAGGGCTAGACCTGCATTTAATAAAACAGTATCGCGATAGACACTCTTTTCTCCGCTTAATACTCCGAGTGTAATCTTTGCATTTTCTTTTGAATTCCCACCTCTAATTTCTTCATTTTTCACTCTTGAAAAACCATACTTTTCTGGATCAATACTCATTTCTACTATTTCATTATCTTTTAAAACGACGACATGATTTTCTCCCTGTAATGATGCTTCATCTAAAAAGCCACTTCCGTTTACGACGAGCGCTTGTTTTCTGCCAAGTTTCTGCAATACTTCCGCTACCGGCAATAACATATCTCGCTTATAAATACCGACAAATTGTGTTTCTAAATTAACCGGATTCGTCAACGGTCCAATTAAGTTAAAAATCGTCGGAACGTTTAATTCTTTTCTTATTTTCATAATGCGTCTTAATGCTGGATGCATCGCTGGTGCGAATAAGAAGGCAATACCTACATTCTCTAATAAATAGTCAATCTCACCCGGCGTACAGCTTATGTTTACACCGAGTTCTTCTAATAAATCAGCACTTCCTGTTTTACTAGAAACAGCGCGGTTTCCATGTTTCGCAACCTTTACACCAGCTCCGGCAAGTACAAATGCCGATGTTGTACTAATATTGAATGTTTGCGCACCGTCACCACCCGTTCCGCAATTGTCCATCGCGCCTTTTATATGATTTGAAAACGGTAATGCCTTTTCGCGAAGAGCACGAACGAGACCGTATATTTCTTCTGCTGTTTCGCCTTTCGCTTTCAGCAATACTAAGAAAGCTGCAACTTCACTTTCCAATATGTTGTCACTTAATAAAAGAAGTCCCGCTTCATACATTTCTTCTTCTGTTAAATGTTGTCCCTCTACTAATTTTCGAAGATAACTGTTCATACTCTCTCCTCCTCTTTCACTTCTGCTAAAAAGGCACGTATTAACTTTCCTCCTTCTTCTGTTGCAATTGATTCTGGGTGAAACTGTAATCCGAAGAGCGGATAATAGTTGTGACGAACTGCCATGATTTCTCCGTCATCCATCGCTGTCGCAAGTATGTCAAAACACTGCGGCAAACTATTTTGCACTGCGACGAGTGAATGGTAACGCATCGCTGTTAACGGCTGCGTTACGTACGAAAAGATTGACGTTCCGTTATGTTTCACACGCGATGTTTTTCCGTGTTTAATGCGCTCTGCTCTAACAATTTCTCCTCCAAATGCGGATATGATCGCTTGATGGCCAAGGCAAATCCCTAAGATGGGAACGTTCTTATAAAAATGACGAATAACATCGATACAAATTCCAGCATCTTCTGGTTTCCCAGGTCCTGGCGAGAGCACAATTCCTTTCGGCTTCATCTCCTCTAATTGTTCAATTGTTATTTGATCATTTCTTACGACAACAATTTCTTTCTCGTACTCGCCTAATAGTTGATACAAGTTATATGTGAACGAATCATAATTATCGATAAGTACAATCATTTCATAACCTCCAAAAGCGCTCTCGCTTTATTTAATGTTTCTTCATATTCAGCAACCGGGTCTGAATCGTAGACGATACCCGCTCCTGCCTGAACGTACGCTTTCTCGTCTTTTACAACCATCGTTCGAATTGCTAGCGCCATATCAAGGTTTCCTGAGAATGAAATATATCCAACCGCTCCGGCATATACATTTCTTTTTTCATGCTCTAACGTATTAATAATTTCCATCGCCCTTATTTTCGGAGCACCTGATACTGTACCAGCTGGTAAACAATACGCTAATGCATCAAATCCACTCGTTTGTTTTCTCAATGTTCCGTAAACTTCAGATACAATGTGCATAACGTGAGAGTATTTTTCTACTTTCATATATTTATCTATCGTCACAGAGCCAATTTCACTTACTCTGCCAATATCATTTCGTCCTAGGTCCACAAGCATCATATGCTCTGCTCGCTCTTTCTCATTTCCTAACAGTTCTTTTTCGATTTCCTCATCTTCCTGCTTCGTTTTCCCTCTCGGCCTCGTACCAGCAATTGGGTTTGTCATCACTTTATCCTCTCTTACTGATAACAAACTTTCCGGCGAAGAGCCAAGTACAACATAATCTTGAAAATCGATATAGAACATATATGGTGATGGATTTGCAATTCGAAGTTTCCGGTATAATGCAAATGGATCTCCAATACATTCACTTTGCAAACGCTGGGATAATACAACTTGGAAAATATCTCCGGCCCGAATGTATTCTTTCGCTGTTTCTACCATTTCACAAAATTCTTTTTCAGTTATTGAAGAAGTGAATGATAATATTGATTGTATTTCATTTACTTCCGCTTCTTCTCCCTTTAGCACTTCCTCTTTGTATACTTGCAATCTTTCGTATACTTCTTCATAAGAAGCTGAATCGTCTTCCCTGCATACATATACAAATGACAACTTTTGGCGTAAATGATCGTAAACGGTAAACTCACGATATAGTAAAAGGTGTACTTCTGGAATATTTAATGGATCGTGTAAATCTGCTCCAATGTTTTCATACTGCCGAATGACGTCATAGCCAATATATCCAACTGCTCCCCCGCAAAACGGAAATGGACTGTCTACTTGCGCTGGTGCGATTACCTCTTCTAGCATTTGCAGTACGTTACCCTGCAGCTTTTCTTTTTTCCCATACATCATTCGCTCTACTTCTATACCAACGCTTTTCACTTCTCCATAAGGATTACACCCTAAGTAAGAATAGCGCCCTTTATCTTGATGAAGCTGCGAACTTTCTAATAAAAACTTTTTCTTTCCCTTCATACGTCTATATAAAGAAATTGGCGTAATGCTATCTCCTTCTTCTTCAGCGATTACTAAAAATGTGTTTCTTTGTTCTTTTTGCTTCATAAATTCCTCTTTTGTCATCATGCCTTTCACCTCACTCTGAAAAATAAAAAAGTCCCCTACATATCGAAATATGTAGAGGACGATAAATTTACCGTGGTACCACCTCAGGTTGGACGCAAAAGCATCCCGCTTTATTCAGGTACAAAATATATACCTTATCCTTGTAACGGCGGAACCCGGGTTGCCTACTGAAAATAATTGTTCAGCATACCTCTCGTAAGCCCATTCCGTATATGGCACCGCACCGGGCTCCCACCTGTCCCCGGCTCTCTGAAACGTCTCCAATATACGTACTCTTCTTACTTAAACGATTTAACATATTTAATTTTTTGTACACAAAAAGGGAGTACTCATCCTATAGAAAGGACGGGTACTCCCGTGGTGCCACCTTAATTCGTTACGAATGTAACGCACTTTGCCGTATCAAAAAATAATACGTGTCTCTTGTATCGATGAGATCATGTCGCCAAAGCCTACTTCTTTCGTTTCGGTTTGGAAGCTCCGAAGCCCATTCCACATCAATCCCATACTGATTCGCACCAACCATCAGCTCTCTGACATGTTCATCATGTGTACTCTTCTTCATCAACGCTTGCATTTTTTTAAGTTGCACTCATTATAGACCTAACTTTTTTCACAAGTCAATACTTTTTTTAAAAAAATATTTCTCCCTTCTTTCAATATTATATTGACAAAACAACGTGTTTTTATGTAAATATAATAAATACTCTATTAAAATTAAGGTTTTTTCGTCTGAAATTTATATATTTAAAAAGTAAAACGATGTCAAAAAACGCTTACATTTCTGAAAATTCGTATTTCTGTATGGATTTTTCAGAATAATCATGATAGATTATAAATATGCATAACGCATCAAAAGACATGACAAAAGGAAGGGGAACTACATGAGTACGCAGATGTTAACTTTAACTTCTATCTCTATTTACATGCTCGGGATGTTAGTAATCGGCTATTTCGCCTACAAACGAACGTCCAACTTAACAGATTATATGCTTGGCGGGCGTACACTAGGCCCCGCAGTAACAGCATTAAGTGCTGGAGCATCTGATATGAGTGGTTGGCTTTTAATGGGATTACCCGGTGCAATGTTTAGCGTTGGATTAAGTAGTAGTTGGATTGCGATCGGCCTAACACTAGGCGCATACGCAAACTGGCTTTATGTCGCTCCTCGCTTACGTACCTACTCTGAAATTGCAAACAACTCTATTACTATTCCAGAATTTTTGGAACACCGTTTCCACGACAAATCTCACATGCTACGCTTAGTATCCGGACTTGTTATTATGATTTTCTTTACTTTCTATGTAGCTTCAGGATTAGTTTCAGGCGCTGTATTATTTGAAAATTCATTTGGTATGAACTATCATGTTGGATTACTCATTGTAGCAGGCGTTGTTGTAGCTTACACATTATTTGGTGGTTTCTTAGCAGTAAGTTGGACGGACTTCGTGCAAGGAATCATTATGGTAGTTGCCCTTATTCTTGTTCCTATCGTAACAATTATGAATACAAACGGACTTGGACCTGCATTTGATACAATTCGATCTGTAGATCCAACACGTCTAGATATTTTTAAAGGTGCCTCTACTTTAGGAATGATTTCTTTATTCGCATGGGGCCTTGGTTATGTTGGACAACCTCATATCATCGTACGCTTTATGGCAATTTCGTCTGTAAAAGAAATTAAAAGCGCGCGAAGAATTGGTATGAGCTGGATGATTTTCTCTGTTGTCGGAGCTATGTTTACTGGTCTTATCGGTATTGCTTACTATTCACAACAAGGTTTGACATTATCTAACCCAGAGACAATTTTCCTTGAACTTGGAAAAATTTTATTCCATCCACTTATTACTGGATTTTTATTAGCCGCTATTTTAGCAGCTATTATGAGCACAATCTCTTCTCAGTTGCTCGTTACTTCAAGTGCAGTAACAGAAGACTTATATCGTACATTCTTTAAGCGTTCTGCTTCTGATAAAGAACTTGTATTTGTCGGTCGTATGGCTGTTCTTGGTATCGCTTTAATTGGATGTGCATTAGCGCTTAAACAAAATGATACGATTTTAGCTCTTGTTGGATATGCTTGGGCTGGATTTGGTTCTTCATTTGGACCTGCTATTTTATTAAGCTTATATTGGAAACGTATGACGAAATGGGGCGCGCTTGCTGGTATGATTTCAGGTGCAACCACAGTAATTATTTGGACACAGTTTAAGTTTCTAAAAGATTTCTTATATGAAATGATTCCTGGTTTCGCTATTAGTTTAATAGTGATCATAATTGTTAGTTTACTAACTAAACCTTCAAAAGAAGTTGAAGAGCAATTTGAGAATTTTGAAAAACAACATATTCATAATCTATAAAAAGAAAGCTCTGCTGTTACGATAACAGCAGAGCTTTCTTTTAACCGCATTTCGACAATATTCTTCTCGAATTTAACAATTTCTTTATGTTTCGTTAAATTTACTATAACATTCTTCCTTTATATTATTAGTATCGACACCTATACAGAAAGGGGACTCCACAATGTTAGCATCTTTACAGCAACAACATATAAGAAAATTTTCACCTATCACAAACACTTCTACTTCTCGTTTAAACATACAACCTAATCCATCCAAAATTTCAATTGCTCCTTCTGTTATATCTGTAATTGGTATTCATATACAGAAAAATAAGCTTAAAATAAAAACCGGACAAAGTGCCGATTTATCAGCTTCCGTTTTGCCAATGCAGGCAAAGAATCAAGAGCTTATTTGGACAAATATGAACTCCGACGTCATCACCATCTATCCGAAAGGTGAGACAGTAACGATTACTGGAAAAAGTGCAGGAAGAGCAGTCGTAATTGTCACAACTGCCGAAGGAAAATTCCGCGACTTATGTGTCGTTCACGTGCAACCTTATATGACAAATCCAAAGTGACATAAAGAGAGTAGATATGAATCCACTCTCTTTATGTCAATCCCAGGATTTTTTCTTTTTAACAACAAAATAAATTCTTCTTTATTTCTTGGAGAAATAAGTTCTGTTTCATATGATCCGTAAACAATTTCTAATCGATCGAATGATAGTGCATGAGCTGCGATTGGATTTTTTGTATTGGAAATTCGTTTTATGTCTCGTATAAATATACGTTTTTTAACGGGACCTGATGTAATTATAATTATTTCTTCCTTAACGATATATTTTGTTGAAAACCAACTCCAACTAAACAGTATAGCTAATGGAATTGTAAAAAATAAGAGAAAATATTCTCTCCCTGCAAATATTGGAGCGAAACAGGCGCCTAAAACAATGAAAAAAATTGGATATAACCATACATCTTTTTTTGATGGAAATTCCATTACGCTCTCTCCTCTCTTGATTTAAGTCAATGACTTCTCCTCCTTCCCTTATTAAAATAAAAGTAATATTGAAATAGGAGGACGACATATGAATGAACGAAAGTTTGCCTTATTTGCTGGTGCTTCTCTTCTTATTATGGCATTTGCTGCATTTTTTTCTTACGGTTTTGTTCACGGAAATCTCGTTGTACAAGGAGATGCGAGCACGACACTCCATAATATTCAAACTTCAAGTTCACTTTTCAAAGCTGAAATTTTCGGATGGATTATCATTTTCATTACGGATATTATCGCCTCGTGGGCTCTTTATTTCTTTCTAAAACCTATCCATACTAGCCTCTCATTACTAGCTGCCTGTCTTCGTCTTATTTATACAGCTATACTTGGGATTGCTATATTCAATTTAATATTTGTATTACTTCTTTCAAAAAACACAGTTGCTAATTCAGAAGCATATACAATGTTATTTCTAGAAGCTTTTGAATACATTTGGTCTGTAGGATTAATCATTTTCGGCTTACATCTTCTCACCTTAGGATACGTAACCTTTCAATCTAAAAACATACCGAAAACTATTAGTATATTACTGCTCATTGCTGCAATCGGCTATATCATCATTAACGTAATGAATACGATGTTTTCACAATATGATGCGATTATTTCCATTCTTAACGTTGTCTTTCAACTACCGATGATCGCAGGTGAACTAGGATTTAGTATATGGCTATTGCTTAGAGGTGGAAAAAACTCTACTGTTTGAGTCGTTTCTTAATTCTGCTTAATAATTCTGGCGTAATACCCAGATAACTTGCCAATTGATATTGAGGAACACGATCGATTAAATGAGGTCGTTTTTGTAATAATGATTTGTAGCGCTCTTCTGGTGTCGATGTAATAAATAATGTAAGTTCTTCTTGTACTTCACCAAAATTGTATTCAATCATTTGGCGCGTCATTTCTTCTAACTGTGAATATTTCTTATACATGTCCTTTGCACTATACAGATCGCCAACTACAACTAGACAATCTTCTAGGCACGTTAACGTATGTGGGGATAATTTATCTTGTTTATGATGGTTGAAATTCGCGATTGCTTGTTCTTCTGTATAAAAATTTGATGTAACTTCTTTTCCAGATTCATCTATACAATGTTGCCTCACGCATCCTTTTAATACAAAATAACATTTAGACGGAACATCTCCTTGTCTTAGGAGTACTGTTCCTTTTTTATACTCTTCAATTTGTAATTCTTCTACGATCATGCGCTGCTGCTCTTCACTTAATGTTGTAAGATTTGTCATGTATTTCATTAAAATCTCTTTCATTTTGTCTCTCCTTCCCCCTCTATATTTGTATGAGAAACGTATGATGTAACTCCACTATATATTATCTTTTTTCATGCTACATGGTGGGAATTCCCCCTATTAATCTGTTTTATTTTCTGCATGGAACAAAAAAAAGAGAAGTTACCAATAACTTCTCTTTTCGCAAATTAGAATAAACTCGTTATAATTCCTGTGTATAAGCCGGTTCGTTCACCACATTTTTTGCTGTTCGCTTTTGTTGCTGTAGTAAGAAAACAGATACACCAAACAATACGAGCATGCTACCGATAATTTGCATTGCATTTAATTTTTCTCCAAGTAAGAAGAACGCTAGTATAGATGCCCCAACTGGTTCTCCTAAAATACTCATTGAAATTGTTGTTGCATTTACGTAGTTTAATAGCCAGTTATTAATGACATGTGACACTGTCGGCACAATCGCAAGTAAAAGAAAAATAGTCCAATCCCACTTCGTATAACCTGTAAAAGGTACTTGTAGCACGATATTATAAATCCCCATAAAAATACCTGCGAATGCAAAAACTGTAAAGCTATAAATCCAGTGTGATACTTTCTTTACTGTCGTTTGCCCGATAAATAAATAACCGACAACCGCTATTACACTTAAAAAGGATAATATATCTCCATAAATTGCTTGTTTACTTAAACCTAAATCTCCCCAACCAATACACATTACACCTAATATAGCGATACCCATCGTCGCAATGGCTGAATAGGTTGTTCTTTCTTTAAATAAGAAGAAACCTCCAACTAAAGATACGATCGGTTGAAGTGCTAAAATAATCGTTGAACTAGCAACTGTTGTATGCTTTAAAGATTCAAACCATAAAAGAAAATGAAGCGCTAAAAAGAATCCAGATCCAATTAAAAATCCCCAATCTTTTATTTGAATCTTATGGAACTCTTCCCGCTTTTTCCAAACGATTGGCAGCATAATAAGTACGATAATCCATAATCGGTACATACTTAAAATAGAAGATGGTGCTGAGGACATCTTTACAAAAACTGCTGCGAATGAAATTGCTATAATAGAAATTGCTAATGGTAGTGCGATTGATTTTTCTTGTTTCAAACCCTGTCTCCCCTCTCACCTGTAAAAATCCCACTTCATTATATCCGTTTTCTTTCATAACTTAAATACTAATTTTTTAGATTCTTCGTACCATTATGGTAAAATATAAATTGAGGCACCTATTAGTGAATATTTCTTTCCTTTTCACTACAAGCGTCGCTGTTACAATCATAGTAAATTTTTATTTAGGGGGATATACATGAATCAAACAATAGGGAGAATTGAAGAAATTTCATTTTTTAGTACATCACTTCAAGAGGAACTTACACTTCTTGTTTATTTACCAGTAAATTACACACCTCTCCATAAGCATACGGTTGTTATTGCACAAGATGGTAGAGATTATTTTCAGCTTGGTAAAGCGCACCGTGTAATTGAGCGCCTTCGCGAAACTGAAGAAATTGACCGCACAATTATTGTCGGTATTCCATATAAAAATGTACACGATCGTAAGGAAAAATATTTCCCAAATGATGTAAAGAATGCTGCTTACATTCGCTTCCTTGCTCACGAGCTTGCTCCATATATTGATGAAAATTATCCAACGTATCAAATGGGTAAAGGACGCGTTTTAATTGGAGATTCTCTTGGCGGTACAGTTTCTTTCATGACTTCACTTATGTATCCGCATACATTCGGTAAAGTCGTTATGCAATCACCATTTGTTGATGAAACAGTAATGAACTTAGCAAAAGACTTCAAAGATCCACAGGCGTTAGAACTTTATCACATCATTGGAACAGAAGAAACAGCTGTAAAGCGCACAGACGGACAAGTATCTGATTTCGTAGAACCAAATCGCGAGTTAAATAAACTTCTTACAGATAGAAATTTCATCACGCATTATGAAGAGTTTGAAGGGAATCACACTTGGAAGTATTGGCAAGCTGATTTACCGAGAGCTTTTTCTCATATTCTATCAATGAAATAATAGAGAGCGGTATTCAGAATAATTTGATATAATAGATAAAGAGATTTATTCTCAAAATCTAACTAGACTTGCAAAGGGAGGAATTGGAACATGAAATTAGGAATTGTAATTTTCCCATCAAAAATGATTCAAGATAAAGCGAACGGATTGCGTAAACGTTATGATCCGCACTACGCATTAGTTCCGCCACATGTTACATTGAAAACACCCTTTGAGACGCAAGATGATCAACTAGAATCGATTGTAAACGAGTTACATACAATCGCAAGTAAAACGAACCCTTTCACCCTTCATGTTGGAAAAGTCGGTTCATTCGCACCTGTTAATAATGTCCTTTATTTTAAAGTAGAAAAAACACCTGAACTAACTTTCTTAAATGAAGAAATGCATAATGGTTTCTTTACACAAGAGCGTGAATACTCTTTCGTACCTCATTTAACAATCGGTCAAGATTTATCAGATGCAGAGCATGCTGATGTATTAGGTCGATTACGTATGAAAGATTTCTATTATGAACAACCAATCGATCGTTTCCACCTTCTATACCAATTAGAAAATGGAACGTGGACTGTACATGAAACATTCCACCTTGGAAAGGAGAACAACTAATTTGCACGCACAAATCGTACAAACGGACGAACAACTAAGAGATGCATTCTCTGTACGTAAGCAAGTATTTGTGAATGAGCAACGTGTTTCTGCAGAAGAAGAGTATGATGAGTTTGAAGAAATTTCAACACACGTTGTTATATATGATAATGATGTTCCAGTTGGTGCTGGTCGCTTCCGCATCGTTGATGGAGTTGGAAAGATGGAACGCATTTGCGTACTAGCTTCCCATCGCAAAAAAGGCATTGGCAAAATCATTATGGATGCACTTGAAGCGCATGCAAAAGAAGAGTCTCTACCGAAATTGAAACTCCATGCTCAAACACATGCTGAAGTTTTCTATAAGAAGCTAGGATACGTGACGGCTTCTGATGTGTTTATGGAAGCAAATATCCCGCACGTCGTAATGATAAAAGAATTATAATTTTGTAGCAGGAGGTAGCCCCTCCTGTTTTTTACATTGCTATTTTCTTTTTCTTCCGCTAAAGTTAAATGTTGATGCTATAGTTTTGAAGGTGAATATATGACACAAGAAAAATTTTCACAAAAATCGTTAACACACGCTGGTATTCCGCAAGCGACGTATCATATTCCGAAAACATCTACCCATTTAATTATGGAAGAAGATGCAGATGCGGCGTATTTCCGCGCTTTAGAACAGCAAGGTGTTTATTTAAATGAAAAACAGTTAGAAGCAGTGCAAACGACAGAAGGACCTGTCCTTACACTAGCTGGTGCTGGAAGTGGTAAAACATCTGTTTTAACAACTCGCGTTGGTTATTTAGTTAATGTAAAACATGTCCATCCGCGAAATATTTTGCTGCTGACGTTTACACAAAAAGCAGCTGAAGAAATTCGAAGCCGTGTAGCGAATTTACCTGGTATGAATCATGCCGCAAGTAGCTATGTCGTTGCTGGTACATTCCACTCTGTCTTTTTAAAATTGCTTCGTAGTCAAGGATATAATCAGCAAATTTTAGCAAATGAAAAACATAAACAAATTATGATAAAGAAAATTTTGAAAGAATTGCGCTTAAAAGACGATTATGATGCCGAAACGATACTCGCTATGATTTCACTTGAGAAAAACAAATTGAATCGTCCGAAAGATGTAAAAGCGAAAACACCGGTTGAACAAGAGTTCAAAGAAGTATACGAACGTTTCGAAGAGGTAAAACAACGACACAATTATATCGATTTTGACGACATCTTATTAGAAATGTATTATATGTTAGAAAATAACGCTCCCCTGCTTACTCAATTACAAGAGCGTTTTCATTACATTGAAGTAGATGAGTTTCAAGATACGTCGTATGCACAATATGAAATTGTAAAATTGTTAGCCACGCCGAGAAATAATTTATTTATCGCAGGTGATGACGATCAAGCGATTTACGGCTGGCGAGGGGCAAGTCACCAAATTATTTTATCTTTTCCAAAGGAATTTGATAATACTACGATTATCGCACTTAATACGAATTATCGATCTAATCCATTTATCGTAGGACTTGGAAATGAAGTTATTAAGCTCAATCAAGAACGTTTTGATAAAGAGCTATATTCTGTTCGTAACGATGGCATACAGCCGTTTTATGCACGACCTGCGACAACTCTTGATGAAGCAAATCAAATTTTGCAACTCATTCAGGAAAAAGTAGATAGTGGTGAACGAAATTATAAAGATTTTTGTTTATTATATCGTACACATTCTGTAAGCCGTTCTTTACTTGATCAGCTTACAATTCATAAGATTCCATTTATTAAACATGGAGCGAGCCAATCGTTCTACGAACATTCTTTAATTAGGCCCGTATTAGATCACTTACGACTCGTGCTTGAACCGTTCCGCCTCGAATCACTTTCAAATATATTACCAACAATGTATATTGGCCGTGATGAGTGCATTTCATTTATTGAACGTGAACAATGGAAATATGGTGAGGGCCGTTTCCCTTCTCTTCTTCATTTTCTATTACTAAACCCAAGCTTGAAACCTTTTCAAGTTAAAAAAGTAAATGAGCGAATCGATTTTATTAAGTTTATAAAAGAACTTGAACCGAAAAAAGCATTGAAAGAAATTATTCATGGTAAAGGAAAGTATTTAGAGTACTTACAAAGTAATGATCGTTCTTCCTTTACGATGCATAAGGACATACAAGAAGAAATGTTAGAAGAATTAATGGAATCAGCAACTCGCTTTACGGATATTCCAGCTTACTTACAATTTATTAACGAGGCCATTCAAGGTCAAAAAGAAATGGAAGCATTAAAAACAATGCCGCAAAAAGATGCTGTATCGCTTATGTCAATTCATAACGCGAAAGGCCTTGAGTTTCCATGCGTCTTTTTACTCGGAGCAAGCGATGGTATATTGCCGCATACTTCTTCTTTAAAAGATGCAAATGACCGTGTGACGGAGACTTCTGAAGCATTAGAAGAAGAACGACGATTACTCTATGTCGCCATTACACGCGCAAAAGAAGAACTTTACATTTCCTCCCCGCAATTTTTCAGAGGAAAGAAACTAGATATATCTCGTTTTCTATATACTACGCAAAAAGATTTACCTGAAAAGACATCCATTAAATAATGGGTGTCTTTTTCCATATCACGATATGTACATCCCCTCTATATAAATTCCCTGTTTCTATCCTGAGAATTAACGTAATATCAACCATATCCCGTTCATATTGTAATAGTGTATGTCAGAACTCACGATAAGGAGTGAACATAATGAGCTGCAATTGTAATGAAGATCATCAACACCATGATTGTGATTTCAACTGTGTATCTAATGTCGTTCGTTTTATACATGAACTACAAGAATGTGCAACCACAACATGTGGATCTGGTTGCGAAGTTCCATTTTTAGGAGCACATAACACTGCATCAGTAGCGAATACACGTCCTTTTATTTTATACACAAAAGCTGGAACACCTTTTGAAGCATTTACACCATCTGCAAGCCTTACTAGCTGCCAATCTCCAATTTTCCGTGTAGAGAGTATAGATGATGATGACTGTGCTGTATTGCGTGTATTAACTGTAGTTTTAGGTGATGGTACCTCTGTACCACCTGGTGACGATCCAATCTGTACATTTTTAGCTGTACCAAATGCAAGATTAGTATCAACCTCCTCTTGTATTACTGTTGATTTAAGTTGCTTCTGCGCTATTCAATGCTTACGCGATGTTTCTATATAAAACTGAATACTAATTTAAGCATGGATTGGGTGGCAGATGATTCTGCCACCCAATCCATGCTTAAAAGGTATTATTATGTATTTTTTATAAAATTGGGAACTTGTCTAGAACATAGAACCTGTCCTTTTCATTAACTAAAAGTAGAAACAGATAAAGGAGTGAAAAACATGTTCTCTTCTGATTGCGAATTTAATAACATTGATTGTGAGGCGAAACCAGCTAGTACACTACCTGCCTTCGGTTTTGCTTTCAACGCTTCTGCACCTCAGTTCGCTTCACTATTCACACCACTACTATTACCTAGCGTAAGTCCAAACCCAAATATTACTGTTCCTGTAATAAATAATACAGTAAGTGTCGGAGACGGTATTCGAATTCAAGTAGCTGGTATTTATCAAATCAGTTATACATTAACGATCAGTCTTGATAACGTTCCTACTGCACCAGAAGCTGGTCGTTTCTTCTTATCATTAGGTACACCAGCTAACATTATTCCTGGATCAGGTACAGCGGTTCGCTCTAACGTTATTGGTACTGGTGAAGTAGACGTATCCAGTGGTGTTATTCTTATTAACTTAAACCCTGGTGACTTAATTCAAATTGTACCAGTTGAACTGCTTGGAACTGTAGACATCCGTGCTGCAGCATTAACAGTTGCACAAATTAGCTAGTAAAAAGCGGTATTTCTTAATTGAAATACCGCTTTTTATTTTTACAATAAAAAACACTCACAGTAACATGAGTGTTTCATTCTTCATATTGTTTTATTTTATTTTTCTTTTTCCCACAGTTGCATCCCTTTTTTTTCACAAACCCTTGTTGCTGTAACTGTTCTTGATATGCCTGTTGGTGTGCTTGTTGCTGTTGCTGTATGTTATACCACTGCTGTAGATCATATGAATTTTGCCTTGGATTATTGCTCACAGCAAACATCTCCTCTACTGTCAATTCTGTCTATTTACTATATGAACAACTCTTTATTTCCGTTCCCGCATCCTCTTAAACTCCGCTTTTTCTAACATCATGAAGATTTATCCCGATTGGTGCGGGCTGATAATTAGCGGGGGATGCCCCACACTGATTAAATTTTCACTTTATTATTCTCCCATAAAATATCCTGTAATTGTTTCAATGATCGCTGCTGCACCTGCAATGGCTAATAATGCTAGTACAGGCTCTGCAACAATAGGAATCCATTTATATAAAACTAATAAAAAAGCACTAACCCACACACCTGTACACCAATAGCAGCTTAATAATTCTCCAATCCACTTTCTTAATCCTTTCCCTTTCACCTTTGTAAAAGTCGATACACTTCCATCAGGCTCTGTAATCTCTAACTCATCAATAAACGGTCTTCGCAAAAAAGCTGTAATTTTATCATAAACAATAAGACGAGTTAACCTAAATGCAGCTAGCGCAAAAATAAAAAATAAAAGCCAGCTTGTAAATAACATAATTCCACCTTCCCTATCCTCTTTAGCCTATTTAAAAAAAAAGGTCTTAAGATTGTGACCAAATCTCCCCCACTCCAATATCTTATTAATGTAAATACAAACAAGAAGATAAGGAGTGACATTAATGAGTTGTAACGAAAATAAACACCATAGCTCTTCTCACTGCGTAGTTGACGTCGTAAAATTCATCAATGAACTACAAGATTGCTCTAGTTCAACATGTGGTTCTGGTTGTGAAATTCCATTTTTAGGAGCACACAATACAGCAGCAGTAGCAAATACACGCCCTTTTATTTTATACACAAAAGCTGGAACGCCATTTGAAGCATTTGCACCATCTTCAAGCCTTACTAGCTGCCAATCTCCAATTTTCCGTGTAGAAAGCGTAGATGACGATAGCTGTGCTGTCCTACGTGTGTTAACTGTAGTATTAGGTGATGGGTCTCCTGTACCACCTGGCGACGATCCAATTTGTACGTTTTTAGCTATACCAAATGCAAGATTAATCTCGACATCTACTTGCATTACTGTTGATTTAAGCTGCTTCTGTGCTATTCAGTGCTTACGCGACGTTTCTATAGTTAAGTAAACTAAAAAACTATTGGGGTGGTAGAAGTTTTCTACCACCTTTACATATTTAAAAGCCGGCCATATCAATCGATTTGATGTCTTCTATAGATAATCGAATATCTCTCATACTATTTGGTGGCATAATGGATACAATGCCATTACGGTAAGATATAATCGATCCTATATATGAGACGGTCGTCGTTCTTATTCTACATCTTATTTTTGGAATGTAATGAGGACGATTTAATAAAAAATGAATTTTTTCTTCATTATTCATATCCTTAAAGGATTTATTGTAAGGGACCGTTCTCACTTGCTCTTCCTCTACTTTTTCTTCCACCTCCACTTGAGGCTCCTCTCGTGGTTCTTGTTTCTCTTGTTCTACCACTTCTTCCACAGCACTACTTACAATACTTTCATTTCTATTACTTTGCTCTTTTTGATCCTCATCTTCGAAATTCGTTAAAATAATTCTTTTTATTTTCGGTGCAGCGAGTTCTAAATTTACTTGTGCAATATATAACAACGGTTTTCCAACTGTTGAACTTTTATTTTTATTCTTCACACTCGTCCCTCCCACTTCCATACGTAGCTGGATAAATCGTGTACTATTATAGTTATATTCATAACGTGGCTAGAACTTTCGTTAAAAATCGTTCTTTCTGGGAACAATTAAAAAGGACAGTCTCAACGTTTAGAGACTGTCCTTTTTAAACTTTAATTCCTATTATATTTATCCTAAAATATGATATCCTGAATCAACATGAATGTTTTCACCTGTTACTCCGCGTGCTAAATCACTGAATAAGAATACTGCTGTATCTCCAACTTCTTCTGGAGTCGTCGCACGACGAAGTGGTGCGCGCTCCTCAATTTCTTTTAAGATTGAGTTAAAGTCGCCTACACCTTTCGCAGATAACGTACGAATTGGTCCTGCAGAAATAGCGTTAACGCGAATGCCATGTTGTCCTAAATCGTTCGCTAAATATTTCACGCTAGCTTCTAATGAAGCTTTCGCAACACCCATAACGTTATAGTTTTTCACAACGCGCTCGCCGCCAAGGTATGTTAAAGTTAAAATATTTCCGCCTTCTGTCATCACTTTCTTCGCTTCTCTTGCTACAGCTGTTAAAGAGAATGCACTAATATTTTGTGCAAGTAAAAATCCATCGCGAGAAGTATCTACAAATTCGCCTTTTAAATCATCACGATTTGCAAAAGCAATACAGTGAGCAACACCGTGAATTGTACCAACTTCTTGCTTAATAGTTTCAAAGCAAGCTGTAAGTTCCTCATCATTCGTTACATCACAAGGTAATACAAGTGATTCTTGGCCTTCTAATGTTTCCGCTAGTTCACGAACGTTTCTTTCTAAACGCTCTCCTGCATATGTGAATATTAATTTTGCACCTGCATTATGCAAAGAGCGAGCAATTCCCCATGCAATACTTCTTTGGTTCGCAACGCCCATAACAACAAATGTTTTCCCTTGTAATAGTTCCATGATATATCCTCCCAGAAATACTTATACTTGTTATTAGTACCTGATACTATAATTATAGTACCATAAAACCTCTTAAAGGCAAACAAAAAAGTCACTAACATAAATTTGTTAATGACTTTTTGTTTCTATAAAAAACCTTTCTAATCCTTCTTCCCAAGTAGGCATTTGTAAAAAACCATTTAATTGTAGCATTTTATGCTGAAAGATCGAATATTTCGGTCTCACTGCCGCCGATCCAAATTCCTCAGTCGACACAGGTAACACATTCACTCTTATTTTTGTATGCGAAAATATTTTTTGAGCAAATTCAAACCAAGAACATGAACCGCGATTTGATACGTGATACGTACCGTATAAGGATGTATGAATGAGCTTATTAATCACAGTAATTAAATCCGCCACGTACGTAGGAGAACCAACTTGATCAGCTACAACAGATATGTTTTCTCTCTCTTTTCCTAATCGTAGCATCGTTTTCACAAAATTATTTCCATACTTACCATACAACCACGATGTACGAACTATAAAATATTTATTATGTAACTCTTTTACGAACTGCTCTCCTGCAAATTTAGAAGCTCCATATATATTTATCGGTGCTGGATTATGAAATTCATGATAGCCATCCGGTTTGTCACCTGGAAATACATAATCAGTACTGACATACACTAACTTAGCCCCTACTAATTGTGAAGCAACCGCTACATTTCGAGCTCCAATCGCATTTATTAAGTAAGCAAGATCCTGTTCTTTCTCAGCACCATCTACCTTCGTATACGCTGCACAATGAACAATTGTATGTGGCTTTATTTCTTGTATCACTTGCTTAATTCGGGATATATTTGTTACATCTAATAACTTTTTATCAAATGGATATATGTCATATTCCTCAGAATTCAACTCTTCTTGTAGTTGCTTCCCTAGCTGACCGTTCGCTCCCGTTATGATAATCCGTTCTTTCATCTACATGCCCCTTACTTTTCTTTTAGTGGTTTCCACCAGTCCACATTGTTTTTATACCATTCCACCGTTTCTTTTAATCCTTGTTCGAACGTATACTTCGGTTCCCATTCAAACTCATTCTTCATTTTTTGTGCATCAATCGCATAACGACGGTCGTGACCTAAACGGTCTGTTACAAATTCAATATCTTTTTTCGTTTTCCCTAAAAGTTTTATAATTTGTTCCACAACATCTATATTTGTTTTTTCGTTATTTCCGCCGATATTATATACCTCTCCTACACATCCCTTATGCAAAACGGTGTCAATTGCACTACAATGATCCGTTACATGCAGCCAATCCCTTACATTCAATCCATCACCATATAATGGTAGTTTCTTTCCTTCAAGCGCATTCGTAACCATTAATGGAATTAATTTCTCAGGATATTGGTACGGTCCGTAGTTATTAGAACAACGCGTTATAATAACTGGTAATTGATACGTTTCATAATAAGATAAGGCTATCATGTCGCTACTCGCTTTACTTGAAGAATACGGACTATTTGGAGCTAACGGGGTTTCCTCAGTAAACTTTCCTGTTTTCCCTAAAGAACCGTATACTTCATCTGTTGATACTTGCACAAGTTTAATATGTGAATATTTTTTCACTAACTCCAACAGCGTGACTGTACCTATTACATTCGTATCATAAAAAGGAATTGGGTTTTCAATACTACGATCCACATGTGATTCAGCTGCGAAATTTACAATTACTTGCACGTCACGTTCCTTAACAACATGTTCCAGCAGCTCTCCATTTTGGATTTTCCCTTTTATAAATGAGTAGTTAGGATTTTCTTGAATAGACTTTACATTATTTAAATTCCCGCTATATGTTAATGCATCGTAATTAATGATTTTATATGTTTCATAGTTTTTTAACATATAGTGAATGAAATTACTTCCAATAAATCCAGCTCCACCTGTAACTAATATATTCATAAACAACTCTCCTACTTAAAAACTATCTTCATATTCCTGAAGTAATGGCAATATTCGATCCTTATCGGACAAGATAGGATTTGTTACCGGCCATGGAATTGATAATTCTTTATCTTCCCAAAGCAAACCGGAATCGTGATCAGCACTATAATACTCATCTACTTTATACATAACAATTGTATGAGGTACAATTGTACAAAAACCATGAGCAAATCCTTTCGGCACTAATAATTGCCTATGATTATCTGCGCTTAAAATATAACCTCTCCACTTTTTAAATGTAGGTGAATCTTTTCGCAAATCAACGATAACATCATATATTGCACCTTGCATAACTTGAATGAGTTTCGTTTGTGCTTTCGGATTTTTTTGAAAGTGTAGCCCTCGAATCGTCCCCGAATGTGCTGAATAAGATACGTTATCTTGCACAAATGAATGCGTAATCCCTAACGTTTCTAGCATCTTCTTATTATAACTTTCAGTAAAAAAACCTCGCTCGTCTTCAAACAATCTCGGTTCTAACAATTTCACATTGGCAAAATTTGTTTCTACAACTTTCATATTTTCACCTATTCTCCATTAAACTGTTTCCCAAAGTTTATATCCCGCGCTAACGTATTCGCTCTTTGAAGAGAAGCATGCGTTCCCGCATCAGTCCACCAGCCGCTCATTTCATTATAAGTAAGTACTCCTCGTTTTAAATACCAATTATTTATATCTGTAATTTCAAGTTCCCCTCTTGCGGAAGGTTTTAATTCTTTTATATAAGAAAAGACTTTCGAATCATACAAATAAATTCCCGTAACAGCATAAGAACTTTTCGGCTCATTCGGCTTTTCTTCAATTTCAATTATTTTTCGGCCTTGAATATGCGCTACACCAAATCGCTCGGGATCTTCTACAGATTGAAGCAGCACTTTAGCCCCTTCTTTTTGACTTGCAAACTCTTTAACATACGGGCGAATATCATCTGAAAAGATATTATCTCCTAATATAACTACCATCCGATCATTTCCTACGAAATCTTCACAAAGTCCTAGCGCCTGCGCAATCCCGCCCGCCTTATCTTGCACACGATACGTAAAGGACACACCAAATTCTTGACCACTTCCTAGGAAGCTCACAACATCTCCCATATGCTCTTTACCGGTAATAATCATAATATCTGTAATTTCACATCGCTTCAGCTTATATACCGCATGATAAATCATCGGATACCGCCCAACAGGAAGTAAATGCTTATTTGTTACTTTCGTTATTGGATATAATCTCGACCCTGTCCCGCCTGCTAAAATAATCCCTTTCATCCTTCATCTCTCCCTTATGATGGAGATAGCACATCTTTATAATGTTCCACAAAAATTTCCCGGTATTTCTCATATGTATCCGCATCAAACTCATCTCCGTTGTAATGAATACACCATAGATTTGCTTGATTAGGGATACCAATTAAATATCCAGCCTTTTGAAATTCTAAAGACTGTGACACATCATAGAAATGGAATCCTTGAAACAAATCCTCTCGCCACGGAATATCATACTGCGTTGCCATGAGTAAACCATCGATTGCTTGCACTGACATAAAAGATCGATTTCCATAAAACCCCAGATCCAAATTTAATAATTGATAATTCTGTCTTCTGTACTCAATCACTTTCCCTACTAAATTTTTCCCTTCCCACCATATCCCGTTACTCGGTAAAAACTGAGCACCAGCTACTCCAATTAAACCAAGCTTTTCATTTTCTTTAAAAAGAGAAATGAGGGTACAAAACATATCACGATTAATAAGGTAAGTATCTTGATGTGTATATACTTTATATTTCGCCGGATATGAAAGTGCTCGATTGTACGCACTTGCCATACTTTTCGCATCTCGTATCGGAAAAATTTGCACTACATAGCCAGGGGGAACAACAATGTTTCTTATTTGCCTTTCGCATTGCTCGAAAAGCTCTTCATTATTTACACAAACAACAACTAATATTGTATGATCTTTCATTTTGTAGCCCTCTATTCTTCCTTATTCACATCTGACATATAGTTCTCTACAAATACTTTTCTATACTTTTCATAGTTCGTCATATTTACATCGAAATGATAATGAATACACCAAGCATCACGCTGCACAGGGACACCGACTGTATACCCAGCTTTTTTAAATTCAAAAGATTGGGATACATCATAAAAATCAAACCCATCAAATAAGTCCTCTCGCCACGGAATATCATATTGTGTCGCCATCAATAAACCGTCAATACATTCCACAGGAATAAACGTTTTTGATTCATGAAATGGTTGCTCTAAACTTGCCATATAAAACAAATCGTTCATATAACCAATGACTTTCCCGACAATCCCACGCCCTTCGTTCCATACACCATTTGGAGGAACATATTGGGATCCAACCATCCCAATCATCCCAAGATGTTCATGCTCCTCAAATAATTGAATTAATCCGTATAGAAAGGCTCCATTTATAATAAAGACATCTTGGTGTAAATACACTTTATACTTCGCTGGATGTGAAATGGCTTGATTGTATCCGCTCGTCATACTTTTTGCATTTCGAATCGGCATAAATTGTATAGTATACCCAGGAGGTACTGCCAATTTCAATATATGTCGCGCACATTGTGCATACAATTTCCGATCATTTATACATGTAACAAATAGTATTGTTTTTTCTGCAGCACTCATAATTGTGATTTTTCTGCTTCAATAATATATTGAAATACAACTGTCTCAGCCATGAAGCCACTTCCAAGACGATACTTTTTACAAATTCCATATAACTCTTCAATAAGTGGCTCATATATTTTATGATCAACATATACACGATCTACTTTACTAATAGAATATCCTGCTTTTAAAAACATTCTTAGCATTTCATTAAAAGTAAAGAAACGAATATGCGTTTTATCTAATAAGCCATATTCTGTATACGTCCAATTTCCAGCGAGTAAGGGAGCTAATACTGAAATGTGCGCAACGTTTGGTATGCTAGCTAAAATCACACCATTTTCTTTTATATATGGCTTTACTTTCTTTATGACAGCCCACGGATCAAATAAATGCTCTAATACATCCCCGAATATGACACAATCAAATTGTTCCTTCTCATAAGGAAGATCCATTGTTTCTATATCACCTAAAATAACATGATCTAATTTTTCTTTCGCTTTTTCGGCAGCCTCTGGGAACGCCTCAATTCCTGATACACGTGCTCCATTTTCTTTTATAGCCGCCCCTAATGCACCGCTCGAGCAACCAATATCAAGAACTTCTTGCCATTCCTTTTTTATATGCTTGAATAAATTAGGATTTATCGCATTATAATAATGTTCAGATTTTTCTTCGTATAAAGAACTTTTCTCCCGATTCATTTCACACACTCCTTATGCAAATTGAATTTGAAATAGAAACAAAAGATATTCTACAAAGGATGCCATCTCTATTGGTTGCATTACCGATACTCTAATATATAGCCATTCTACTATCATTAGAATAGCGACAAGTCATTTCCTAAAAATAGAACAAATTACATTTTATATTGTTTATCATAGACGCCTCTAAAATATTTACGGTTATATTCAATCGCAGCATTATTCGGAACATAAGAAGCTGCCAATTCATTATAATAATAAGCTTTATCTTGATCTCCTAATCTGCTATAACAAATACACATTTGTAAATATGGAATCCACGTATAACTAGCCGGACTGTGAAAAGGGCTATCCTCTGCTAGCGGCACTTCAGTTGCTAGCTTAAACCAAAATATCGCTTCATTATACTTTTGTTGTTCCATATATATATATCCTATTCTTGTACAATTCTCTCCTCTAGGAATACCATAACGAAACGACTTCGTACAAGTTTCAACTGCCTTCTCCCAGTCTCCTAACTTCGCATAACAATCTCCTAACTTACCACATGCATAAATTTTCTCTTCATGCCATCCTTCCTCTTGATTAAGAAATGTTTCATACAGAAGAACCGCATCGTCGTATTTTTGATTATCCATAGATTCATTACCGTAATAAAATAAATCTCTCGGGCTTAATTCTTCTCCAGCTGCTACAGCATTTTGAAAAATTTTCAAATTACGATTCGTTATTTCTTTTTCTTTCTTATGTGTAATGGCGACATTACTATTGTAAATCTCACCAGAAACAGCTAAATACTCATGCACCTTTCCAAACCATTGAAATTGTTTTTCACGCTTTACAAGTCGATATCTTCTTGTGCAATATAAAGGTTTCCCATTAGAATCCATTACAAGATAATAAGGCATAGAAACAGCGTCAACTTTACCATCTAACTCTCGTTTTAATGTTTTCAGTGATTCTTGAGCTTCCTCTAATAACACATCGTCAGCATCTAACCATAATATATATTCTTGCGTTGCTTTTGAAAACGCAAAATTTCTAGCTGCCGCAAAGTCATCAATCCACGGAAAATCGTGTATGTTAGAAGTGTATTTTGCTACAATTTCCTTCGTTCGATCAGTGGATCCTGTATCAACTACAATAATTTCATCAACAATTTTTTCTACCGCGTCCAAACATCGATCTATTGTATTTTCCTCATCGCGAACAATCATACATAGACTAATTGTAATTCCTTGCTTGTTCAACATAATCACCCTCTTCCAACTCAATCATATGTTATACATACAATAAACTTTCCATTTTTTTAACTTGTTCAAGCTATTTAAGATTTCTTTTTAATAATTCAAATGTCCGTGTCATTTTCTTGTGATTTTGCATCTACTATATAATGAAAGCTTTATGGAGGTGAATTTATGTCAAATAATAATTATTCAGATGGCTTAAATCCTGATGAATTCTTATCAGCTAGTGCATTTGATCCTAATCTTGTAGGTCCAACTTTACCACCAATACCACCGTTTACACTTCCAACCGGGCCTACTGGACCGACTGGGCCTACTGGACCTACTGGACCTACCGTACCTACTGGGCCTACTGGGCCGACTGGGCCTACTGGAGACACTGGTACAACTGGCGCGACTGGACCTACCGGGCCTACTGGAGACACTGGCGCAACTGGACCGACTGGGCCTACTGGGCCTACTGGAGACACTGGCGCAACTGGACCGACTGGGCCTACTGGAGACACTGGCGCAACTGGACCGACTGGGCCTACTGGAGACACTGGCGCAACTGGACCGACTGGGCCAACTGGTGCCACTGGACCTACTGGGCCGACTGGGCCATCTGGATTAGGACTTCCAGCAGGATTGTATGCATTTAACTCTGCTACAATTAGCGTAGCTCTTGGAGTTAATGAGCCAGTACCATTTAATACTGTTGGATCTCAGTTTGGTACAGCAATTTCTCAATTAGATGCCGATACTTTCATCATAAGTGAAACTGGATTCTACAAAATTACTGTTATCGCATATACTGCATTAGTAAGTGTATTAGGTAGCCTTGCAATTCAAGTGAACGGCGTTAATATACCTGGCGCTGGAACAAGTTTAATCTCACTTGGAGCGCCTCTCGTTATCCAGGCAATTACACAAATTACAATAACGCCATCAATGGTTGAAGCTGTTGTTACAGGACTTGGATTATCTCTAGCTCTTGGTACAAGTGCATCCATTATTATTGAAAAAATCGCTTAATTTTTTTACTTAGCAGTAAAACTGATATCAGTTTTACTGCTTTTTCAATTATGAATTCAATCATGAAACCTTCACTACCTACATAATCATATTGTTGTATGACATTTCGCAGGAGGCATCTATATGGAAAATAAATCTGCTGTCCGGCTTTATCTCGAGTTGTTAAAGAAAACAATTCTGTTTGAAATATGGCTAGAGTATGAGCCATATTTACCTGCTTCGTTACATATATCTAAGGAACTTCCATACGAACCCGTTACAGTTCCACTCCCTTTATTTATTAAACAATATGCAGAAAATCATAATTTAAAAATTATTAAACCTAATGTTTTAAAAAGCGAACGTCAAGACGGAATGGATTGGCCAAGAGCAGCACACAGTATGATCGGCCGGGAACGCATGAATCAATTACATGAAGCATTAGAAACAGTTGTCCGTGAAAATATAGAAGGTGATTTTATTGAAACAGGTGTGTGGCGCGGGGGATCGTGCATTTTTATGAATGGTTTTTTACAAGCAAACAACATTACTGATCGCAATGTATGGGTTGCCGATTCATTTGAGGGCCTCCCAACACCAAATATAGAACAATACCCGAGAGATTTCGGCGATTACTTACACAGCTTTGATTATTTACGTGTTTCTTTAGAACAAGTACAAGAAAACTTTAGAAAATACGATTTATTAAATGACCAGGTAAAGTTTTTAAAAGGTTGGTTTAAAGATACTTTACCGTCAGCACCGATAGAAAAAATTGCGATTGCTCGCCTTGACGGTGATATGTATGAATCAACGATGGATGGTCTCGTAAACTTATACGATAAAGTTTCTAAGGGCGGCTATATAATTATCGATGACTATGGGCTACCACCATGTGCTGAGGCTGTGACAGACTTTAGAAATCAAAGAAACTTAAAAGCTCCTATTACTAAAATTGATGTATTCGGGGTTTATTGGCGAAAAGAATAGGGCGAAACTTTATTCAGTTAGGGTTTCTCCATCTCACACTAATTATTAGCCTTCGCCAATAGCATGATAAATAAAAACAAAAGCTCCCATTACTATTTCCAGTTGTTCTAGGGAGCTTTTTACATATCACAACAGTTCTAATATCGTTTCCCCTCCCACTATAAAATGTTAGCTGCATATTAAAAATGTTGGTTCCCTATTTACTACAAGGAAGGAGTGAAATTATGAGCGAGCTTGAAAAAAAAATCGTATTAATCCCACCTCCCGAACTCGTCCAATATGTAGGTGGCGACTTTCAAAAGGTTGGAAAAGAATTCATAAAGCATTTTATTCAAATTGGTAGTTTAAAATCCAATGAAACAGTGTTAGATGTAGGTTGTGGTGTCGGTCGAATGGCGGTTCCATTAATGAATTACTTAGGTGATGATGGAGCTTATTATGGATTTGATTTATTTAAAGATGGCATTACATGGTGCAAAAATAATATTTCAGCTGCCCGTAGCAATTTTCATTTTGAACACGTTGATATATATAATCAATTCTACAACCCAGAAGGAAAAGAAGATGCTTCTCAATACAAATTTCCATATGAAGATGATTCATTCGATTTTGTTTTTTTAACTTCTGTATTTACCCATCTCCTTCCGAAAGAATTAGAACATTACGTATCTGAGATTGTACGTGTTCTAAAAAAAGATGGGAGATGTTTTATTACCTTCTTTCTCATTAACCCTGAATCATCCTATTACTTAAATTCAGGGCTAAGTACATTAGGTTTTTATCATCAAATTGAAAATTGTTATGTTGTGAATAAAGATATTCCTAATTTTGCAGTTGCCTATCCTGAAGAAGATATCCGCATCTTATTAAATAAATATGGCTTAGAGGTAATTAATAAACCGCATTATGGTTTATGGTGCGGCAGAAATGAGTATACAAGTTATCAAGATATCGTTCTTACAAAAAAAGCTTCTGAAAGGTAGTTTCGTATGAATAATGAAAAAAAGCCACCTCTCGTTTCCATCCTTATTCCCACTTATAATCGACCACATTATTTCAAAATCGCTCTAGAAAGTGCATTAGCACAAACTTATCCAAACATTGAAATTATTATAGGAGACGATAGTACAAATGATGAAACAGAAATCTTAATAAATGAACAGTATTTACCTAATTATAAAAACATAACATACATTCGAAATACCACTACTTTAGGACAATTTCATAACGATCTTATGCTCTTAGAGAAATCTAATGGGGAGTATATAAATTTTTTAATGGACGATGATGTGTTTTATAATCATAAAATAAAAAAAATGATGGCTTATTTTGAGCAAGACACAAATAAAAATCTCGCTCTTATAACTTCTTATCGAGTACGTATTGATGATCACGGAAATTTAATTGGAGATGCTCATCCAACACAAAGATTATATAGCGAAGACATTCAATTAAACGGAATATTTTTAGGCGACTGGATGTTAAAAGGTGGACATAACATTATCGGTGAGCCTACAACTATTCTGTTTAGAAAACAGTTACTCACTGAACCCTTCGGCACGCTAAAAGGAAGGCACTATTCTTGTAGTGTCGATATGGCATCATGGATTTCCTTACTTTCTAAAGGAAACGCAGTATACATATCCGAACCTTTAAGCCAATTTCGCTACCATACTGGGCAACAAATACACAGCAAGCTCCTTGAAGGATCTGAGGATTTTACGCACCTCGTTATAACTTCAAAAGAATACGGATTTTTACAAGATAATACAGATTATAGACTAGGTCTAATTAGCGCTTATAAATGGTGTAAAAATTCCTTAGAATATTATAGCCAGCTACCAAACCTCATTCCAGATACACATGTACGTCTTTCCCATTGTTTGGACATAATTATAAAAGAGCTACATCATTAGTCTATTCTGCGAAAATAAAATGTGTGAGCTTTACGTGAATAATGCGTATAGTTCATACATTCTTTTTAAACTATGTGATGCACCAACTAAAACCCACTAATATAGAGAGCAGTAGAAAGGAATTCATACAGTGAAAGATCCGAACACTCAATATCAAATAGACTACATATTAATATTCATTTTATTTGCCATTGGGATTGTTAGCTGCTTTGCTATCGCAAGTGCACAAGCTTCTTTACCACCATTTTTACAAAACGTAAATTTTGTATTAAAACAAATCCAATGGTATGCCATTGGATTTATCGCCATTGGTGTTATTATGATTATTGATTTCGATCGCTATAAACAAATTGCTTGGTATTTATATAGCTTTGCACTCATACTTCTAATTGGCCTAGAACTTCAAGTTCCTGGCGCCGTTACAATTAAAGGGGCTACCGCGTGGTACAGACTTCCAGGCATCGGAAACTTTCAGCCTTCTGAAATTATGAAATTATTTTTGATTATCGTCGTTGGACGAATTATAGCGAATCATAATGAAAAATACCTTTTTCGGACAACTCGTGAAGATTTCATTTTACTTTTAAAAATATTTGCAGCTAGTTTACCTCCACTACTTCTAATCGCAAAAGAACCTGATTTAGGAAACACAATGGTCATTTCAGCGATGCTTGCAACAATGGTTTTAGTTTCTGGTATACGTTGGCGCTTTATCCTCGGATTAACCTCCGGTATTTTCGCCATAGGCTCTACCTTAACATATATTTATTTCACGCATACAGAGTTCTTTAAAGAGCACATTCTAAAAGAATATCAATTAAATCGCTTCTATGGTTGGCTTGCACCTTATGAATATGACGCACAAGGATACCAATTAAGACAAGCATTTTTAGCTACTGGATCAGGAGAGATGCAAGGAAAAGGATGGGAAAATAGACAAGTATATTTTCCAGAGCCACATACAGATTTTATTTTTACAAATATCGCTGAACAATTCGGTTTTTTAGGAGCAAGTGTTATTATTTCATTTTTTTTCTTACTCATTTACCGAATGATCCATATCGCTTTAGAAAGCAATGAACCTTTCGGTAGTTATATTTGTGCTGGTACAATTGGAATGTTTACGTTCCAAGTATTCCAAAATATTGGGATGACAATTGGTTTACTCCCTATTACAGGAATAACGTTACCGCTTATGAGCTACGGCGGGAGTTCACTGCTCACATATATGGTTGCTATTGGATTTATTTTAAACGTACGCTCAAGAACTAAAATCTTTATGTTTAAATGAACCATATCGAAAAACGGTATGGTTTTTTTCTATGTCCATTTTAGATATACTAATGAAAAAATGAGCTGGAGGTTTAAATATGAAATATGACATTATAGGTGATATTCACGGATGCTTCCAAGAGTTTCAAGATTTAACAACGAAACTCGGGTATAGCTGGGATAGTGGTATCCCAATTCATAACACAAAACGAAGGCTTGCATTCGTTGGTGATATTACAGACCGAGGTCCTCATTCATTACGGATGATTGAAATTGTATGGGAGCTCGTAATAAATAGAAAAGATGCTTATTATGCTCCAGGGAATCACTGTAATAAACTGTATCGTTTCTTCCTTGGACGTAATGTTACAATCGCTCATGGGCTCGAAACAACTGTTGCAGAATATGAAGCATTGCCTTCTAATAAGCAACAAATAATAAAAGAAAAATTCATTACTCTTTACGAACAATCACCGCTATATCACATACTGGATGAAAAAAAATTAACCGTCTGTCACGCTGGTATTCGGCAAGATTACATAGGAAGACAAGATAAAAAAGTACAAACCTTTGTATTATATGGTGATATTACAGGCGAAAAACACCCTGACGGCTCACCTGTCCGCCGAGATTGGGCGAAAGAGTATAAGGGTGAAACATGGATTGTTTATGGACATACACCTGTCAATGAACCTCGCTTTGTGAATCATACAGTCAATATTGATACTGGTGCTGTATTTGGTGGTAAACTAACTGGACTACGTTACCCTGAGTTGGAGACCGTTTCTGTCCCTTCTTCCCTACCTTTTGTCCCTGAAAAGTTCCGCCCAATTTCATAAAGTGAAACTTTAATCAGTGGGGGTTTTGTTCATCCCCCACTGATTATTAGCCCGCACCAATCGGGATAAATACCTCTACTTAATACAATTCACGATTTGCAGAGGATCATGGTGTTTTCTAGACATATTCCACACTAAAACTAGATAAAGCAATTAAAAAAAGATGCAATAAAGTGCATCTTTTTTTAATTGCACGGCATATACTGTCGCAGGAGGTGACGGAATGAAGAAAAAATCTTCTAAACAAAAAAGAAAATTCCACCCTTTATACTATCCCATGTATGGAATTAACAACTGGTGCAGTATTCGAGCTGCAGCTATAGAAGAAATAGAAGAACAAGAGTCATCAAAAAAAAGCAAACCGAGAGAAAAATATATCTCTTTAGAAAATGCTGTTATGAGGCGAATTATAGATAGCAGGAAAATAAAAGCAAAACAAAAAAAGAAGCTCGCTTCTAATAATGATGAACCTGTGCTTAATTCGGAAAAGATACAAGAAAATATAGAAGAAAACATTCCTGCAGCAATAAAGGAAAAAGTACAACCAGAAATTCCAGCTACTATTATAAATCAAGTAAAAAAAATAAAAGAAGCATTAATCTCGGGCAACGATGTACAAATAGAAGGATCCGCCCCTATTCAGGCTCCTGTACCTACACCTATAAAAAAAGAAAATAACAAAGGAGCTCGTCACGCATATAAAGAAGGACTTCACTCTAAAGCTGATGGAATCGCTTCACATGCAGAAGGGCTTCTTACACATGCAACGGGTCCCTTTTCTCATGCAGAAGGGACAAAAACAAAGGCAACTGGACATAGTTCGCATAGCGAAGGAAGTGAAACGACAGCAGGCGGCTCTTATTCTCATGCAGAAGGAAAACATGCAATTGCTTTGGGAGAAGCAGCACATGCAGAAGGAACCGCAACTATCGCTAACGGATTCTCATCTCATGCGGAAGGAAATCATACATCAACAGCTAATTTTGCAGGCAGCCATATTATGGGGAAATTTGGTACAGCAGAAGAAGCTTATTCCTGGTTTATCGCAAATGGGACAAATGACACTGATTATAATATAGGTGCCAAATGGCTTGCCCATAACGGAGAAATGTATATCGATGGTGCTTCTTACAATGCAGGTGGTACTGATTTTGCACAAATGTTTGAGGCAGCAGATCATAGCCCTATTGATATCGGCTATTTCATTACATTTAGTAGCGAAGAAAAAATTCGAAAAGCTACTTCAAATGATACATTCATATTAGGCATATCCAGCGCTACTCCTGCTCTCATAGGAAATAGCGGTGCTTTAAGTTGGCAAAAACGCTATGAAACAGACAGCTTCGGAAAACGTCAATATACACGTACTAACAAACAAGAAATACACCCCCTTTTAAATACAGAATGGGATCCAGCTTGTAAGTATATATCAAGAAGAGACCGTACTGAGTGGCTTCCTGTCGGATTAATTGGACAAATGTTAGTACGTGATGACGGCACTTGCGAAACACACGGATATTGTCGTCCAAATGATGACGGCATTGCCACAAAAGCTGAAAGTGGCTTTTTCGTTATAAAACGTACTGGTGAAAATCAAATTTTAATATTATTTCGCTAAAAAAAGGGAACAAAATTCTTTTTATGATAAGAATTTTGTTCCCTTTTAATTGTTATGTAAAGCGTATTGCATATCCTCTGGGATACTTACGGTAAAAGTCATTCCCTTTTCTAAAATAGGATGATAAAACGTCAAAGATGTACTATGCAGCGCTTGACGTTTTATCACATCTCTTCGGCCACCGTATAGATCATCCCCAAGTAGCGGATGTCCTATATATGCCATATGTACACGAATTTGATGTGTTCTTCCCGTCTCGAGCTCAAGCGCTACATGCGTCTTATCGGAAGAACTCTCCATCACTCTAAAATGAGTAACAGCTCTTTGACCATCTTCACAGACAGTTCGCTCGATAATACTATCCGATTTTCGTCCGATTGGCGCGTCAATCGTTCCTACTTCTTCTAAAATAGTCCCATGAACGATTGCCTCATACGTTCGTTTCACCCCTTTTTGTTGATGCTGCTTCGATAAAAGGTGGTGAACGAATCTATTTTTCGCAATTAACATAAGCCCTGAAGTATCACGGTCTAACCTCGTCACAATGTGCACCGTACTTGCAAGATTTTGTTTATCATAATGATATAAAAGAGCGTTTGCAATACTTCCTGACGGGTGCTCCCTAGACGGAATCGTCGACATATTTGCTTCTTTATTTATAACAAGAACCGCATCATCTTCATATACGATACATAAAGGGATTTCTTCCACTTCCATCCCTTCACTTCTTTCCTCCACTGGAAAAAAGATTTGTAACTCTTCACCAGCTTGTAACTTGTGACGAACACTTGTGTGTTGACCGTTTACTTCAATTGCTCCCCCGCGGAACTTTATATCCGTTAAAGCAGCTTTCGAAATCCCTTTTGTTTTCAAAAATTCTCTAACTAAAGTTCCCTCTTCAGCCAGCCCTATATCCCATTTCAATGTAAATCTGTTCAAATATATAAACCCTCTCTATTTATCTGCAACAAACGAGTCACGAACACGTTTCCAGAATGGGAACGGACGGAAACGAACAAATCGTACTTTCTCGTTTGCAACGCGATACTGAATTGATTTCACATCTTGATGAACCATCGTCAAATGATCCACGGTAATTTGCATGTTCATTCCTGCAGCCGGCTTTAAAACGCATGTATGATGCTTCGGCAGTACGAGCGGTGAACCTACCGTACGAAATACACGATTGTTGATAGATGCCATTTCTGCAATTTGAATCGCTTCAATAGAAGGGTGAATAATTGCTCCGCCAAGCGCCTTATTATAAGCGGTACTTCCTGAAGGAGTAGAAATACAAAGACCATCTCCGCGAAACGTTTCGAAATACTCTCCGCGTATTTCCACTTCTGTTACTAATGTACCTTCTGCACTTTTTACAGTCGCTTCATTCATCGCCAAATACTGCGACTCTTTACTACCATTCACATAGCGAATAATCACTTCTAAAAGTGGATATTCAACCACTTGGAACGGTGTTTTAGCGATTGCAATCACCAACTTCTCTACTTCCGTGGGTAACCAATCTGCATAGAAACCTAAATGCCCTGTATGTACACCAACAAATGCGGTTTCATCTAATCGATTATAGTAACGATGGAATGCATATAAAAGCGTTCCATCTCCCCCAACAGAAATTACAATATCAGGTTCCTTTTCATCCATTGTAAACCCAAAATCTAACAAGTATTCTTTCATCGTACTTGCTAGTGTATCTGATGATTGATCTCCCTTTGACATAATTGTAAATTTCATCGCCCAACACCCTTTAGTTTATGATTCAAAATCTTTCGTTTCCTGCTTTCGTGAAAAGACCTTTTGCGCTTCTTGAATTTCAAGACGAATGGAAGACATTTCTTCATCTAATAAAAACGCCGCTTCCGCTGCACGTTGTAAGCGTATTTTAATATCTTCAGGAAAACGTCCACTATATTTGTAATTTAAAGAATGCTCAATCGTTGCCCAAAAATTCATTGCTAACGTGCGAATTTGAATTTCAACTAACACTTTTTTCTCCCCCTGTATCGTTTGAACAGGATAACTAATGACAACGTGGTAAGAGCGATAGCCGCTATCTTTCTTTTGCGTTACATAATCACGTTCTTCTACAATGTCAAAATCATTTCGTTTTCGAAGATATTCTACAACAGGCTTAATCTCATCTACGAATTGACACATCATTCGAAGGCCCGCGATGTCCTGCATATCTTCTCTAATTCGGTCTAGCGGTACATTTCTCTTCTCCGCTTTATCAATAATACTTGCAACCGACTTTACCCTTCCTGTTACAAACTCAATTGGAGAATGCTCCGTTAACATTGCAAATTGAGTACGCATTCCTTTTAGTTTCACTTTCAGCTCCGCCACCGCTTGGTGATACGGTGCTAAAAATTCTTCCCAATTACGATTCATTTCAACCACCACCAAAATCAATCCATTTGCTTATAGAAACACTTTTTCTACAGCAGTTACTAGTTCTTCTCCGTAATTTGCATTACCTTCAATATTTTCAACTAAATATTCTACTTCTTCTTTTAATCCTTCTAATTCTATTTCAACATCATTCACGCGAATAAACATCGCTGTATCTTTATTCATCGCTTCATGCATTGTTTCCCAGCATGTATGCGGAATACTTACATAAATGAAAGATGATTCATTTTCTAAGATATATAAAAATGATAAATTGTCTGAGTCTACAAGTACGTGATTACGCGCACTTAACTCCTTTACCTCTATTTCAGTATTTTCCGCACAAAAAATAAGCGCATTCTCTCTCGTTTCTACGCTCTTAACTTGAATTTTATTTTGCATACTCGAACTCCTCCATCTCAACTTCCTGTCTTACTTAACAGTATTATTGTATCATAACATGGACGCAAACAAATAAAACATTGAACCAAATTTGCGAAAAATCGATAATGTGGAAAGAATTATTTTTCAAAAGGAGCGCATACAATGACACAAGAAATTGAAATTGAATTTAAAAATATGGTTACAGAGGAAGAATTCCAAACATTATGCAAATCTTTTTCTATTGAAGCATTTACAAAACAAGTAAATCACTACTTTGAAACGCCTCACTTCTCTTTAAAAGATACGGGCTCTGCACTTCGTATTCGTCATAAAGATGGAACTTATACATTAACATTAAAACAACCTGCTGAAATTGGTTTATTAGAAACTCATCAGTCTGTAACAGAAAAAGAAGCACAACTTATGATGGAAACAAACACAATCATTCAAGGAACTGTAATGGATCAGCTACACAAAATACAAATTCCCGTTTCCTCTTTAACTTATATGGGTAGTTTAACAACAGAAAGAGCTGAAATATTATTTGAAGACGGAACGCTTGTCTTTGATCATAGTTTCTATTACAATCACGATGATTATGAAATTGAATACGAAGTGCAAGATGAAAAGATCGGTAAAGCAGCATTTATAAGGTTATTAAAGCAACATAACGTACCAGTTCGTCATACAAACAACAAAGTAAAACGCTTTTTCCTTGCCAAACAAAACGAAGAGCGCTAAAGTAAAATTTCCATCAGTGAAGAAGAGCTGTACTTACGGCTACATTTCACCTTTTTGAAAAGCAAAAGATTTATTAGCAACATATAGAATAAGCAAAGAATGTTATGAAGGCTGTTTAGTTGCTCTTCATAACATTCCATTGCTACAATAGATATACATTTCATGGAAAAAGGAGTTTATAAAGGATGAGCAAGCAACCGATGACACCATTTGAAGCAATTGGCGGTGAACAATGCATTGCAACATTAGTGGATACATTTTATTCCTATGTCAGTGAACACCCTGACTTATCTCCGATCTTCCCGGATGATTTAACAGAAACTGCTAGGAAGCAGAAACAATTTTTAACGCAATATTTAGGTGGTCCTAATTTATACACTGAAGAACATGGGCATCCTATGCTAAGAGCACGCCATCTTCCGTTTGAGATTACTCCAAAACGCGCAGAAGCTTGGCTGTCATGTATGGAGCAAGCAATGGATGATACAGGAGTGCACGGTCATATAAGAGAGTTTGTTTTTGAACGTTTAGCATTAACTGCTCAACATATGGTCAATACTCCAAATGAAACAGGTGAAGTGTAATGGATAAGCAGGAAGCAAAGCATATAAATATGCCTTCTCCTTCCACATGCGAGCATAAATCTGTAGAAGCATATTTATTTATTGATCCACTTTGTAAAGATTGCTGGGATATCGAGCCATTTATTATTAAACTATGGCTTGAGTATGGGAAATACTTCTCTATTCGTCATATCGTAACAGGAAAAGTGGACGGAGCAAACGCTTCCTCACACAAATGGAATAAACCTGCTAATATTCGATTTGTGTGGGAAAAAACAACAAGTTTACAAGGTTTTTCATGTGATGGAAAAGTACATATGCAAGAGGCATCGTCAACACCATATTTAGTTTCGATGGCAATTAAGGCGGCGGAATTGCAAGGCCGAAAAGCAGGTTCGAAATTTTTGCGAAAACTCCAAGAATACATTCTTCTTGAAAATGTATCAAACCCTGACTGTGAATTATTGCTTACATGTGCTAAAGATAGTGGCATTGATGTAGAGGAATTTAAAAAAGACCTACACTCAGTTAGCGCAAAAAAAGCTTTCCAATGCGACCTAAAATTCACAAATGAGATGCATATTACAGAAATACCTTCCCTCCTATTTTTTCATGCAAATTCAGATGAGGAAGGTATTAAAATCGCGGGAATTTATTCCTATGATGTATACGTACAGTTATTAAAAGAACTTATAAAGTGCGAGATTGAGCCAGAATCATTACCTCCTTTAGAAGTATTACTAGAAGCAACACAATTTATTTCTTCAAAGGAAATCTCATTTATATATGACTGCCCTCAACAAGAAATAGAGCGTGAACTAAAGAAATTACAACTAAAACGAAAAGTACAAATGATTGAAGTGAAGTGCGAGCGTTATTGGAAATGGATAGCAAAAGAAAAAGACCCGGTGTAAACACCAGGTCTTTTTCTTTACGGCTTATAAAAATATTAAAGGGGATGGGAGAAATTTTCACGTTCAAACAAAGGGGTATATGTTTGTATGTGAATTCGTTCACGCTTATTATATTACAAGATTCGACGTCAGATGACAACCCCTTTTGTCGAATTTCACATTTTTGTCACATTCTAAACGTTTTCATTTTTGAATAAGCTATAAAAAAGAACATTTAGGAGGTTTTATTAATGAAAAAGTCTCATATCGCTCTAATTTTTCTAGCTTTCATTGTTTCTTTTTTCTTGTACATCCTTTCTCTACTACAAGCTTTTCCTAAAATTATTGCCTTCCCTCTTTTATTCGGAGTTATCGTCATCGCTGTCTCTTATTTCAACTATAGAAAACGATTTAAAGGATTTTAACTATAAAAATAAGTCATGAAAATTCCTTCTAATATAGAAAAAGTAAAGAAAATCACCTTAATAATTCGACGAATATCGACATTATGTACTTTTGAGAAAATGTTTCAAACAAAAAAGACGAGGATAAAATCCCTCGTCTTTTCTCATTACTTCTCTTCAAACAATAGCGCTTCTAATTCATTTAACTTCTCTTCAAATACTTGTAATGCTTCTTTTACAGGTTCTGGTGATGCCATATCTACTCCTGCTTTTTTCAACACTTCAATTGGGTAATCAGAGCTTCCAGCTTTTAAGAATTCGTTAATGTAACGTTCTACTGCTGGTTGTCCCTCTTCTAAAATTTGTTTTGACAAAGCTGTCGCTGCACTAAATCCTGTTGCGTATTGATATACGTAATAGTTGTAATAGAAGTGCGGAATACGAGACCATTCTAAACCGATTTCTTTATCGATTACTAAAGCGTCCCCGAAATATTTCTTATTTAAATCGTAGTAGATCTCCGTTAACATATCTGGCGTAACAGCATGTCCTTCTTGTACTTTCTTATGAATGATATGCTCGAACTCTGCAAACATTGTTTGACGGAATACAGTACCACGGAATCCTTCTAAATAATGATTTAATAAATATAGACGCTCTTTTTTATCTTCTGTCGTTTTTAATAAATAATCATTTAGAAGCGCTTCATTACAAGTTGATGCTACCTCTGCAACGAAGATTGAATAATCACCGTATACGTGTGGCTGTGTCTTTCTTGTGTAATAACTGTGCACCGAATGACCAAACTCATGAGCAAGTGTATATAAATTATTTACATTATCATGCCAGTTCATTAAAATATACGGATTTGTTCCGTATGCACCAGATGAATACGCTCCGCTTCGTTTGCCTTTATTCTCGTACACATCTACCCAGCGATTTTCATATGCTTCTTTTAAAATTTCAACATATTCATCACCAAGTACGTTTAAAGATTTTAATAACAGGTCTTGTGCTTCTTCATACTTCACATTCATTTTCACTTCTTGTACAAGTGGTGTATATAAATCGTACATATGAAGCTCATCAAGTCCTAGTGCACGCTTACGAATATCAATGTATCGATGTAGTAAGTGTAAATTATCATTTACCGATTCAATAAGTTGATCATACACCGCCTCAGGAATATTATTATTACTTAATGCAGCTTGACGTGCAGAATCGTATTTACGAACGCGCGCATTGAAATTATTACGTTTCACAGCCCCGCTTAACGTACTTGCAAATGTGTTCTTAAATTTCCCATACGTTTCAAATACAGCTTTGAATGCATCTTCGCGAACACGACGATCATCACTTTCTAAAAACTGAATGTAACGGCCATGTGTTATTTCTACCTCTTCTCCATCCTCACCTTTAATAGATGGGAATTTCAAATCCGCATTATTCAACATACCGAATGTATTACTTGATGCACTCATCACTTCAGATGCTTCTGCTAATAACGCTTCCTCTGCCTCAGATAATACGTGCGGGCGTTGACGGGTAATTTCTTCTAATGCATGCTCATATACACTTAGTTCTCGATTTTCTTGTAAGAATGTTTGCAATGTATCTTCTGAAATAGATAAAATTTCAGGTACGATATACGCTGTACTACTAGATACTTGTGAGTATAAATTTGTTGCGCGATCATTCAGTGCTTGATACACAGAGTTTGTTGTATCTTGATCGTAACGCATATGTGCATATGTATATAGCTTACCTAATCGCATTGAAATTTCATCTTCATATTGCAATGCCTCAAGCAAATTGTCTGCAGATTCGCCAAGCTTCCCTTTAAATTCAGTTAACTTTGGCAATAGCTCTTTAATAGCTTGGAATTCTTTTTCCCATTCTGCATCAGTTTGGAAAATATCTTCTAATCGCCATGTGCTTGCTTCTTCAATCTCATTGCGATCTGGTAATGTTTTTGCTTTATTTTGTTCAGACATTCTGTAAGCCCTCCTTTAAATATCTCTACTTAAGTACAATTCTGTTTTTCTTATGTAATTCCTTCACGTTCATTCTTTATTATATCCCCTTTTTCTTCTCTCATGTTGAACTTTGTCTCAAATAGAGATAGTGCGTGCGCTAAGCCAATTTCATCATATTTCATAATTTCTCCCTCTGTTTTTACCAACACAACATCTCTTATTTTTCGATACTTATTAATACCTATTTTTATTAATACACCTGCATAACATAAAAATGTCATATACTCCGCAACTGCTACCTTCCATATATGTTGTGCAAAATACGGAAGTAGATGCCTCTTCGTATATTTTGCTACATAGTTACATGCGTATTGCAGAGAAATATACTCCCCTACCTTAAGCATACCTATACACTTCATATAAAGAGAAGCTTGCCATATAAATGGATTTGTTTGAAAAGCAAACGCGGATGGGAGCGGAACACCGATTTCAGAAGGAAAACTCGCTGGGGTACATTTATATTGATATAAGAGGCGGAGTAGTGACTTATGATTATAATTCCAGATAGATAGAGCGTTTTGCCGAAAATGGTTCTTTTTTCTCTTCCATTCTTGTCCTAATACCTCTTTTTGGAAAGGAACGGGGGAAAAGAGCATGTCAACAGTAGTCGTATCAGTTGGTAAATAAATAGTATGTGAGAAAGAGACGTTTGTAGAAAACGGAGTGATAAAGGCGCATTTCATAAATGATTTTTGTTTCGGACAGAAGAAAATAAGAAATGGCTGAGGATAAGATTGTAAGGAGAAAGCCAGAAGTGAGGAAAGTTTCATCCAATATGCAGATTGCTTTTTTAATTGATTTCCACCAATGATCCAGATGACCTGTATACCAGCTTGCCAATACGAGTATGTTCGTTTAGAAAGCTGTTCTATGGAGAGATTGGCGCATTGATATTCAATCGCAATTTCCCTACCTGCTCTCTCTACGAAAACATCTGGTCTTTGCTGGATTTTTGGAAGGTAATGCTCTATATCCACATGAAAATTTTGACGTTTCAACCATCTATATAACAATTCTTTACCGTGCATATGATACATAGATTCTGCTTCATAAAAGGTAAGACATGAATCCACTTTCTTATGAGCAAAATGCCAGCTCTTTTGTTTTCCTAATTTCATTTGCACTTCTTTTCCGCAAGCTGTACAAAAGAATTTTTCTCGTTTACGCATTTCGCGTAAACGTTCTTCATCCCGGTTATATAATAGATGAATTTTCTCTCCGTTTTCTCTCCTTGCAATAAACATCACCATCACACCCTTTCAACTTCTTGTATTCTACAATTTACTACAAATTCCTCTCAAAAAAAGAGATGTCCTAAATTAGGACATCTCTTTCTATAATAAAGGTGATAATAACCGGTACGTCGATTCAACAATCCGCCTATGAAGACGTCTCTTATGAAATCGGTCAACATGAATTTCACTGGATTCTTCTAAATCGTCTTTAAAATCTTGAACGAGCTTTCTAATGCTACCTGTATCATATAAAAAGGCATTTACTTCAAAGTTTAAATGAAAACTTCTCATATCCATATTAGCTGTCCCAATTGATGCGAGATCAGAATCCACGATGACAACTTTACTATGAAGAAACCCTTTTTCATATTCATATATTTTTACTCCTGCATCTAATAACTCCGGAAAGTACGATCTTGATGCATAAAAGACAGTCCGCTTATCTGGCTTACTTGGCATTAACAAACGAACATCGATACCAGCAAGTGCAGCTACTTTTAATGCAGATAAAATATCATCATCTGGAATAAAGTATGGTGTTGCAATCCAAATCGATTTCCTAGCTGAAGCAATCATTGTAAAATATAAATGTTTAATTGTTTCCCATTTATTATCCGGTCCACCTCCAACAAGTTGGACTCCGCCCCAATGATCACCCTCAACTGCTTCCGCTTGTAAATATTCAGGTGCTAATACCGCCTCACCAGTCATATAAAACCAGTCTTGAAGGAAAATTAGCTGTAAACTTTGAACTGCTTCACCGCGTAAATATAAATGCGTGTCTCGCCAAAAACCGAAATATTTATCCTTCCCTAAATACTCATCACCAATATTTAATCCACCTACAAACCCCTCATTTCCATCTATAATAACGATTTTTCGGTGGTTTCGATAATTAATTTTATCGTTTAAAATTGGAAAGCGCACAGGGAAAAATGGAATCATTTCTACTCCTGCATCATTCAATTCTGCAATATACGAATTTGATAATTTAAAGCTTCCAACCGCGTCGTATAAAAAACGAACGACAACGCCTTCTTTTGATTTTTTTATTAAAATATCTTTAATTTCTGTACCGAGCTTGTCATCACGTACAATGTAATACTCCATATGAATGTGGTGTTTCGCTCGATTTAACCCATCTAAAATTGCCTGAAACGTTTCGTCTCCATTTGTTAATGTCCTCGTTTCAGTTTGAAATGAAATATTTAAAGCACCCAATCGATCTGCTAAACGAAATAACAATTCTTGATGCTTATGATTTCGTAAAATCCGTTCTTCGTAATCTTCGTGTCCCTTATATTGTAAAAACGCCTGTTCATCGAGTAATGCCTTCTTTTGGAACATTCTTTTTCTGCGAAAGTTTTGTCCAAATAAAAGATAAGCAAAGAAACCGAACACTGGAAAAATACCTAGTACGATTAACCACGTAAGTGTTTTTGACGGATGGCGGTTTTCTAAGAAAATGACACATCCAATTAAAAATGCGGAAACCGTAAATAAAATACTAATAATACCTAAAATCGAAACATCCTTTATCCCCATGACATCCGAATAAAATGCTACATCAATAAACATGCGTAATGAAACAAATAATGCGAACAGTAGTAGAAAAAAGAAAAGTAGTTTTAGTGTATTTTTCATCTCTTCCCCCCTAATAAGAAAGCCTTCCTATTCTTCATAAAAAAGCCGATTTCATACTATAGAAATCGGCCTACGTTTTAGGAGGGAAATTGTTGCGAATTGTCTCAAGCGCACGCTCTTTCACAACCTGTTTCCCATACTCACTTACACGGTGAATCGTTAAAGTAGATTCTTCTCCATATTCTAAAACAATACTTAAAATACGATCAATCTCTTCTTCATCATGTAGCACTTCATCGAATTCCACATATACATAATAGCGGTCCTCAAATGAATGTAATTCATCTTTTATATCTTCAAAGATAAGACGATGACTTAATGAAATAACATCTTCAAAATCATTAAACTTAATTAAAAAGCCAAACGTACCATCTTCATTAAAGTTTGTTCCTACTTGTTCTTCTACCTCTTCCACTAATTCTTGCTGGAATAATGATTCGATGCCTTCATCTAGAGGAATGTCTATAATTTTGTCTACACCTATTGGTAATTCCAGCTTTTGTCCATCCTTTGAAAGCTCCGCTTTCGTTACAAGTACTTCAATCCCTTTATCGACTGCTTGCACTTGGATCCATAACGGCCCATCGATAAAGAAATCATCATGATCACGAGCTTCGTCCATCATCTCCCAAAAGAGCTCTTCACTTCGTTCGCGATCATACCAAATTTCTTCACGATTAAACCCTCTGTCCTCTATATCAATGTACGTAATAAAAAATTTCATCGTATGGTCATTAATTCTTTCAATATCCAAAATACAACGCTCCCTTCCTGCTTAGAATTGTTATGAAGGGATTCCCCACTCATATGACAAAACAATAGATTCTTGTACTCTCATTTTATGATAAGATTCTCCAGAAGGGAAATAAAATCGATTTATTTTACAAAAATAGTTATATACCTATCTGTATTCGACTTTTTACATAAAGTGAAACAATAATCAGTATTTTTTTCATCCTCCACTGATTATTAGCTCGCACCAATCGGAATAAATATACCATTATACCAATTCACTGCTCGCAAAAAATTTGGACATACATTCCCATATTCCCTCGTACACTGTAATAAAGTGAAACTTCTATTAGAGGTGATTATTTTTTCCCCAGGCGCGCAGGATCAAAACTAGACAAACTTTCTTCACCACATACATATATTTCGCTTATTAAAACATCATAAATGGAGGCAGACGAATGGACTTAGAGTTTTTAACATCTGTACTAATGATTGTCGGTATCGATGTTGTACTAGGTGGCGATAACGCAATTGTCATCGCACTAGCTAGCCGAAATTTACCTGAAGCAAAACGAAATAAAGCCATTTTGATTGGTACTATGTTAGCAATTGTGCTACGAATTCTCCTCACAATACTAGCTGTCTATTTACTTGATATCCCATTTTTACAACTCACCGGCGGAATTTTACTCACATTAATTGCGGTCAATTTACTCACTGATAATAACAACGACCTTTCTTCTATCAAAGGAAAAACGACTTTATTCCAAGCTGTGCGTACAATTGTATTCGCGGATCTCGTTATGGGGTTTGACAATGTTATTGCCATTGCAGGAGCAGCTCACGGAAGACTTTCACTCGTAATTATCGGTTTATTCATTTCTATCCCGATTATCATTTGGGGAAGCAAACTTATTTTAATACTCATGGAACGCTTTCCATTTCTCATTTATTGCGGAGCAGCAGTTCTCGCCTATACAGCAGGAAAAATGATTACACATGAAGACAGACTTGCAACGTTTTTTCATCATAATCCTAGTTTTGCCACAAGTATCCCTTATTTGTTCATTTTCACCATTTTATGCATAGGCTTTATCGTTCAACAAGTGCGATTACGTAATGTTAAACAGTAAAAAAAAACCTTCTACTCTATAATAGGTAGAAGGTTTTCATATTATTATAATTAATTTACAAGACGCTGTGCTTCACGTAATTGGAACGTTCTTACTGTACGTGGTAAGAAACGACGGATTTCATCTTCGTTGTAACCTACTTGAAGGCGTTTTTCGTCAATCATAATTGGACGACGTAAAATACCTGGATAGTCACGAATCATCTTATATAAATCTTGAAGTGGTAAAGACTCTAAGTTCACATTCAATTCTTGGAAAACTTTTGAACGAGTAGAAATAATCTCATCCGTTCCGCTTTCTGTCATACGTAAAATCTCTTTAATCTCATCAATCGTTAATGGATCTGAGAAAATATTACGTTCTGTATAAGGAATATGATTTTCCTCTAGCCATAATTTCGCCTTTCTACAAGACGTACAGCTTGGAGAACTATATAATGTTACCATACAAAGCTCACTCTCCTTAAAGAGTACAAATTCTGTACTAATTACAGTTTAAATTTCTAACTTCCGCAATTTTTCGCGATAACTTGTCTTATAGCAAAGTAAAAAATCGCAATTCATGTAAGCAACAATAATTACTTTTAATAAGTAACTTCTATAATCATTATACAATAGTTTTTGCAAGAAATATACAGTGAATTTACTGCTAGTTGAGAAATTTTCTCCGTGTACTCCACTGCTATGCAACATGATTATACTCAGTAAAACTGTCCTTTAACAACGGTCCTCAACCCTTTTGATACTTACTTTCTACAATAACCTTCACTTGATATACAATTACAGTTTCATAATCTTCCCCATTAAAAAGAGAGCGTTTTCTTACCTTTTCCCGACAAAACAATTGAGAAATGTAAGACTCTAAAGGTTAGAAACGAAAAGGAACATTTGTTCTTACTTTAACAAATCTCTCCGCTCATGTCTATATGCTTTCTAAAGTAAATCGAATATTTTTCTGACATTTCTTTCTTTTTTACCATTTATCTCATACAATAAAAATACAGACAGACAAAGGGGGAATTTGCATATGATCGCTTTTTTTACTGATTTTATCATTGTTGCTACCCTCATCATCGGAATAACAGCATTGATTGGTGTCATTACAAATAGCATCGGTGAAAAACTCTTTGGTGGGAAAGAAAAAATGAAGTTTGTTAACAAAAGTTTAGATGTACAATCTGGCTGGAACCAAGTTGGCGGGAAAGGCATTTATAAAAAACGTACGTATTAAAAAAAAGCAGGTCATCACCTGCTTTTTTCTTATTTTCCTACTGATGCCCATTTAAAGCTTACATCGGGGCCATATTTATGGTTGTACATATCTTTAATTGTTTCTCTTTGTAAATATGCTCTACCACGTTGATATACCGGAACAATCGCAGCGTCATCAAGTAGCATTTTTTCTGCTTCAAGTAAGTTTTTCCAGCGAGCATTTACATCGCTTCCATCTTTCTTCGCTTTCATAATAATCTCATCGTACTTCGGATTAGAATACTTCATTTTGTTTTGCGCTCCGTCAGTTACAAACATATCAAGATATGTAACTGGATCTGGGAAGTCTGCCCCCCATCCAGAGAATGACATTACATAATCGCCTGCATCTTCTAATTTTAGTTTTTGTGCGAATGGTTGTTGTTTAATTTTCACTGTTAAGCCTGGTAAATTCTTTTCTAACTCACCTTTTAAATATTCACCAGTTTTCTTCGATAATTCAACGTCTTCATTTAACATCTCTAATTCAATTTCATTTTTACCAAGCTCTTTTTTACCAGCTTCCCAATACTTTTTCGCTTCTTTTACATTTGGTTTTATAATATCTCCATTTTCAGCACGGAAATCTTTTTTATCCGGACCTTTAATGAAATTATCAGGAATTAATCCTGTCGCTGGCCTAGAACCGTTATTTAATAATGTATCAACGAATGGTTTACGATCAAAGCCAAGTGAAATTGCTTTACGAATATTTTTATTTGCTAAAGATGGGTCTTTTTGATTTAAACGAAGGAAGAATACAGATGTCTCTTCTACTGTTTTGAAATCTGGTTTTCCTTTATATTTATCGATGAACTCTGCTAATAACGTCGCTCGATCGACTGCGTTTGTTTCATATAAATTAATTGGCGTAGACGTATCTTTTACAATATTAAAGTTTACTTCCTCAAGTTTCACTTCTTTATTGTCCCAATACGATGGGCTCTTTGTCATTTTGAAACTACGTTCATGTTGCCAATCACTTAATGTAAATGGACCGTTGTAAAGTGTTGTATTTGCTTCTAAACCAAACTTCGTCCCTTGCTCTTTCACATACTTTTCATTAACAGGATAGAAGATCGGATAGACCATTAAATCAATAAGATATGGGATAGAATTATCTAATTCTACTTCTAATGTATGATCATCAATCGCTTTCACGCCTAATTGGTCTGGACTCATCTCTTTTTTATTAATTTTCTCAGCATTTTTTATATCGTACATAATGTACGCCGATTTCGCAGCTGTATCTGGATTAATTGCTCTTTGCCATGCATACACGAAATCTTTCGCCGTTACAGGTTCACCATTTGACCATTTTGCATCTTCACGTAATTTAAATGTATACTTTTTACCGTCTTCTGACTTTTGGAATTCTTTCGCTACACCTGGAACTAATTTATCATCTTTCCCAAGGCGGTATAGACCTTCCATCGTATTGTTCATTACTTTTGAAGAAACTGCATCAGCTGATAACGCAGGGTCCATCGTTGGAATTTCTTGCGTTTCAATTAAGTTTATAACTTGCTTCGCACCGCTTTTCCCGCTATCCCCTTTTGCGTTCGCTTGCGGTTCATCTTTTTGGTAGCCACATGCCCCTAAAATCATGCTCATTGCTACTGTTGATGCTACAAAAACTGGTATCTTTTTTTTCATACTTCCACCCTCCAAAAAAATGTTAGCCCTTTCATTTTCAAACAGAAAGAAATATATATATGTTCTAATAATTCATATTATACACACAAATATATTCTTTGTATATTTGTATTTCTATTTTATTAAAATTTTCTGTTAACACTTTGTGTATTTGTAAACGTTTCATACTGCGTTTTTATTGAATTAAAGTGTTAAAAATGACGATTTTTACACTTTTCTAAATTATCAGAGAAAAACAAATTTTATATTCTATAATATCTTACGCATAATTATTCCTCCTTTTTTGTCATAAAATGAAGGTTTATTCATATTGAAAATATGTAGGCTAAAATAAGTGCAAAGGATATGAAAGTGTGTTACGATACACTTTGCTAAAAATAGATATCGGTAAAGAGGGGACGGACATGACAGCAATTCGCTCAAAAAACGGGCCAACAGAGAAATTAAGTTTATTCTTATTAACATGGCCTATTTTTCTAGAAGTTTTTCTTTTTATGCTGATGGGGATCGCTGATACTTTCATGTTAAGTGCATTATCAGACGATGCTGTATCTGGGGTTGGTGCAGCAAATCAATACCTTCATATCGCGATTTTAGTACTAGAAGTCATCGGGAATGGTGCAGCTATCGTTGTATCCCAATACCTCGGTTCTAAACGCTTTATGGAAGCATCAAAAATATCAGCATTAGCCGTCACATTAAATTTAGTGGTCGGACTCATTATAAGCGCTGGTTTTCTTTTATTTTCAAAACATATGATGATGGCAATGAATTTACAAGGCGATGTACTAACGTATGCACAAAGCTATCTATCCATCGTCGGAGGAGCTATTTTCCTTCAAGCTATTATTAACTCATTAGCCGCAATTATCCGCGTTCACGGCTTTACAAAGCAAGCAATGTTTGTTTCGCTTGGAATGAATATCATTCATATCGCCGGAAACTACGTACTTATTTTCGGGAAATTCGGTTTTCCTGAACTTGGTGTGCAAGGGGCCGCTATTTCTTCTGCTGTCAGCCGGTTAATCGCACTTATCGTTTTCTTCTGGTTACTGTACCGCGTTATGGAATACCGTGTGAAATTACAATATTACTTCACTTTATCAAAAGAATACGTTGGCAAAATTTTAAAGATCGGCATTCCATCGGCATTCGAGCAAGTCATGTATCAAGCTTGTCAAATTGTCTTCTTATATTACGCAACATACTTAGGTACGGAATCGTTAGCTGCAAGACAATACGCTACTAACATTTCCATGTTCACTTATTTATTCGCCATTGCTATCGGTATGGGAACAGCTATTATCGTTGGACGCCTAGTTGGCGGAAATGAAAAGGATGAAGCTTACACACGCGTATGGAAAAGTGTACAATGGGCGATTGGTGTAACTTTATTTATGGTCATGCTCGTTGTTACCTTCCGCACACAATTAATGGGACTATTTACGGATAATCCTCATATTATCGCTCTAGGGGCAAGCGTTCTTTTACTAAGTGTACTACTTGAAACAGGACGGACGATGAACATCGTCATCATTAATTCACTTCGTGCAGCTGGCGATGCAAAATATCCTGTTTTAATCGGCGCATTCTCCATGGTGTTAATGAGCTTACCACTCGGTTACTTTTTCGCCTTCCATTTAGACATGGGGCTCGTTGGTATTTGGCTAGCGATTGCTATCGACGAATGGACGCGGGCGATTATTATGTTCTTCCGATGGAGAAGTAGATCGTGGGAAAATTATGCACTTGTTAAACCTGATGAACAAGAAGATAGTGCTTCTGTTCAAGCGCAATAAAATAAAAGTGTTTCTAAATGAAGAAAAAGGCGGCTGGATTTCAGTCGCCTTTTCTTCATTCTTGGAAACTCTTAATTTGCTGTCTTTAAACAGAAAAAGAACTTGGATAAAATCTCTTTATACTAAATTAAGTTTAATTAGTATAAAAAAATAGAGCCATCCTTCTGTAATAGAAGAATGGCTCTACTTTATTATTGATAGATTTCTTTATATTTCTTATACTCTGCTTCAGAACATAATACAAAATGTCCTGGGCGAATTTCACGCATTGTTGGTGCTTCGCTACCATAATCATGCTGAGTTGGATCGTATACGATACGTTTACGATTGCGCTCATAATCTGGATCTGGAAGCGGAATTGCAGATAGTAGTGATTTTGTATATGGATGCATTGGATTCGCATATAACTCTTCACTTGTTGTCAACTCAACGATTTGACCACGGTACATTACACCAATGCGATCACTAATGTATTTTACCATTGATAAATCATGGGCGATGAATAAGTATGTTAAACCTTTTTCTCTTTGTAACTGTTTCAGTAAGTTTACAACTTGCGCCTGAATCGATACGTCAAGTGCTGAGATTGGTTCATCAGCAATGATAAATTCAGGTTCTACAGCTAGTGCACGAGCGATACCGATACGTTGACGTTGTCCGCCTGAGAATTCATGCGGGAAACGGTTTGCGTGCTCTTTATTTAAACCAACTGTATTTAATAATTCATGAACACGGTCCATACGCTCTTTTTTGCCTTTTGCTAGTCCGTGAATATCAATACCTTCTGCGATAATATCCCCTACTGTCATACGAGGATTTAATGATGCATATGGATCTTGGAAAATCATTTGCATTTTACGGTTGAACTTCTTCAGCTCTGCACGTGATTTTTTACCATGTACATTTTCACCATCGAACAACACTTCACCAGCAGTTGCATCATATAAACGAATAATCGTTCTTCCAGTTGTCGATTTACCACAACCTGATTCTCCTACAAGACCAAATGTTTCTCCGCGGTAAATATCAAATGAAATATCATTAACCGCTTTGACAACACCACCACTCACGTCGAAGTGCTGCTTTACATTTTTTACTTCAATTAATTTCTCACGTTGTTTAGTCATGTTGTTCACCTGCTTTCATTTGAAGAATGCGTTTTTCAACGACTGCCGGTGGTTTTACTTCTGGAGCTTGCTCGTGAAGTAACCAAGTTGCCGCATAATGTGTATCACTTACTTTAAATAAAGGTGGGTCCATTTCAAAATCAATTTTCAATGCCTGCGGGTTACGTGGTGCAAAAGCATCACCCTTTGGCGGTTTTAATAAGTCTGGAGGCGTTCCTGGAATCGCATATAGCTCGTCCTCTGCACCATCTAAGCTTGGCATAGATGCGATTAAGCCCCATGTGTATGGATGTTTTGGATTGTAGAAAATTTCATCAACAGTTCCAATTTCAACAACTTTACCAGCGTACATAACCGCAACTCGGTCTGCAACGTTTGCCACTACACCTAAGTCATGCGTAATGAAAATGATTGCTGCTTCTGTTTTTTGCTGAATGTCCTTCATAAGTTCTAAAATTTGCGCCTGAATCGTAACGTCTAGCGCTGTTGTCGGCTCATCGGCAATTAATAATTTCGGGTTACAAGCTAACGCCATCGCAATAACTACACGCTGTCTCATACCACCTGAGAATTGGTGAGGATATTGTTTTAAGCGCGCTTCTGGATTCGGAATACCTACAAGGTCGATTAATTCTAACGCAACTTTACGTGCATCTGCTTTACTCATCCCTTGGTGCTTAATAAGACCTTCCATAATCTGATTACCAATAGTCATCGTTGGATTTAATGATGTCATTGGATCTTGGAAAATCATCGCAATATCTTTACCGCGTACTTGCTGCATTTCTTTTTCTGTTAGTTTCGTTAAGTCACGACCTTCAAATACGATTTCACCGTTTTTAATACGTCCTGGAGGATTCGGAATTAATCCCATTAACGCTTTAGAAGTAACTGATTTACCAGAACCAGATTCTCCTACAATCGCTAATGTTTCTCCTTTTTTCAAATCAAAAGTAACACCGCGTACAGCTTGTACTTCACCTGCATGTGTATCAAAGGAGACTTGCAAATCTTTTACCTCTAGCAATGTTTTCATTTTTACTTCTCCCCTCTTTTACTTACGCATTTTTGGATCTAACGCGTCGCGTAATCCGTCTGCAATTAAGTTGAATGCTAAGATTAACATACTGATGACAACCGCTGGGATGAACATCATATGTGGATACGTTTGAATTGATTTATAACCATCATTTACAAGAGAACCAAGTGATGCGAATGGTGGCTGAATACCTAGTCCGATGAAGCTTAAGAATGCTTCACCAAATACCGCTGTTGGAATTGTAAACATTGTCATTACGATAATTGGTCCCATTACGTTCGGAATTAAGTGCTTCACAATTAACTGTGTATTCGTTGCCCCTAATGTACGAGATGCTAATACATATTCTTGGTTTTTTAATTTTAGGATTTGTCCACGAACGATACGCGACATCCCTATCCAACCTGTAATTGCCATCGCAAGTGTAATTGACCAAATACCTGATCCCATAATGATTACCATTAAAATAACGATGATTAAGTATGGAATACCGTTAATGATCTCCATAATACGTTGCATAATATTATCTACTCTGCCGCCATAGAAAGCTGAAATACCTCCGTATGCAACCCCAATTACTAAGTCAATCGCTGCTGCTAAAAGAGCGATATATAATGATACTCGTGTACCTTCCCATGTTCTTGTCCATAAATCACGGCCAAGATCATCTGTACCAAACCAGAAGTACTCTTTAATATCACGTTTTTCATATTGGTCAACACCATATTGATCTGTACCGTCAAATGGTAGCCAATGAACATTTTCAATCACTGGAATTTTCGGTGGCATTTTCGCACGACCTAAATCCTGCTCTTTATAAGAATGCTTACTTACCATCGGTCCTAAAATTGCTAGTAGTACAATAAGCATTAATAATACGAAACCAAACATTGCACCTTTATGTTGGAACAAACGTCTTCTTACATCTTGCCAAAACGTTAAGCTTGGACGGGCAATGACTTCATTATCAACATTACTCTGATTGGCTGGTTGAAATAAATCTGGAGATAATTTTTGTACATCTTTCATCATTTTTTCCCTCCCGCTAAACGAATACGAGGATCAATAATTCCGTATAAAATATCGACAATGAAAATAACTAAGATGAAGATCGCACTATAGAAAATTGTAGTTCCCATAATAACTGTATAGTCATTCACTGTAATCGATTTAACGAATTGTTCCCCAAGTCCAGGTACAGCGTAAATTTGCTCAATAACTAGTGTCCCTGTAATTAATCCTGCAACCATTGGTCCTAAAATTGTTACAACTGGAATTAATGCGTTACGCAGTGCGTGCTTGATAATGATAACGCCTTGGCTAATTCCTTTCGCTTTCGCTGTTAAAATGTAGTCTGCTTGCATAACCTCAATTAACTCTGCACGAGCGAAACGTGCGATTGTTGCGATAACTGCCATCGATAAGGCAATTGTAGGCATTACTGTAAACTCCGGTCCTTTCCAGAATGCTACTGGGAACCAACCAAGTTTTACCCCTACGAAATATTGTAGTAATGCGGCGAATACGAATGAGGGTACCGACATCCCGAGTACGGAAATAATTGTCGCCCCATAATCGACCCACGTATTGTTACGAAGCGCCGCAACGATTCCTAAAATTAAACCGATAAATGTTCCTAATATAATCGCTTGTAAACCAAGTTGTGCTGATGGTCCAATACGATCCACAATCATATCTGTTACTGGGCGGTTATCATATTGGAATGATACCCCTAAATCACCTTTTGCTAAGTTACCTAAGTAACGTGCATATTGAACTGGTACTGGATCATTTAATCCATATTTTTCAAGAATGATTTCTTTTTGTGCCGGTGATAGCTTCTCCTGGTTTTTAAGCGGAGAACCCGGTAGTAATTTCATCAAAAAGAAAGTCAGTGTAGTAATTAAAAATAATGTCAAAGCCATGTACACGAAACGTTTTAATACATAACGTCCCATAGTCAAGCACCTCCCCGTTTTTCTCAAAAGCAATAAGATAGTTTAAAATATTCTTACTTTTATTTTTTTAAAATAAGAGCATATGCCCATCATAGGCATATACCCTTGTAAACGATGGAAAAAAGATTATTTTTGTTCAACAGATGCCCATTTGTAAGTTAATCTACCACCATAGTTAATTGGGATAATATCTTTTACGGCACCTTTTACCACATATGCTGAACCTTTTTGGAAGATCGGAGTAATAACTGCATCCTCTTTAATTAATATTTTCTCTACTTCTAAAAGGTTGTTCCAGCGGGCTTGTAAATCTTTTGTATCTGTTTTTGCTTTTAGAATTAGCTCATCATATTTCGGATTAGAATATCCTGTTTTATTTTGTGAACCATTCGTAACAAACATATCTAAATATGAAACTGGATCTGGGAAGTCTGGACCCCAAATACCAAACGCCATATCATATTCTTGAGAGTCTTCTAATTTATTTTTTTGTGCGAATGGCTGCTGTTTAATTTTGATTGTTAAACCAGGTAAGTTCTTTTCCATCTCACCTTTTAAGAATTCGCCAATTTTTTTCGCATCTTCATTATCAAAGCTTAAGAATTCTAGTTCAATTTTATCAGTGCCAAGCTCTTTCTTTGCTGTTTCCCAAAGTTTTTTCGCTTCTTTTGAATCCGTTTCAACTAGATTTCCATTTTCAGCACGGAAGTCTTTTTTATTCGGACCTTCAGCGAAATCTTTTCCAACAAATCCGTAAGCACCGATTGCGCCGTTGTTTAAAATAACTTTTGCAATGTTATCACGGTCAAAGGACATTGAAATTGCTTTTCTTAAGTTTTTATTACTCAAATACTTATTATTTTGATTAAATCTTAAGTAGGCAACTCCAGCTTCTTTTCGTGTTTGGAACTCTGGAGTTTGTCTAAATTTATCAACAAATTCCGATGTTAGAGCCGCACGATCAATCGAATTTGTCTCATATAAATTTACATCAGTCGATGTATTTTTCACAATATTGAAATTTATCTCTTCGATTTTAACCGTCTTGTTATCCCAATATGATGGGTTCTTCTTAAATTGGAAGCTTTGTTCATGTTTCCAATCACTCATAACGAATGGCCCGTTATATAATGTTGTATTTGCCTCTAAACCAAACTTATCACCTTGTGATTTCACAAAGTTCTCATTTAGTGGGTAGAACACCGGATAAACCATTAAATCAATAAAGTAAGGAACGGGATTGTCTAATTCCACTTCTAATGTATAATCATCAATCGCCTTTACACCTAATTGGTCAGCAGGTAATTCTTTTTTATGAATTTTTTCTGCATTTTTAATATCGAACATAATGTATGAATACGTCGCTTTTGTATCTGGATTTACTGCTCTTTTCCATGAATACACAAAGTCTTTCGCTGTTACAGGTTCCCCATTCGACCATTTCGCATCTTTTCTTAACTTAAATATGTATTTCTTCCCATCATCTTGCTTTTGGACATCTTCAGCAATCCCAGGCATTCTCTTTTGATCTTTGCCAGTACGATATAAACCTTCCATCGTATTATTTAATGCTGTTGAAGATGCAGAATCTGATGCTAACGATGCATCCATTGATGGAATTTCAGATAACTCTGTCAAATTAAGAATCTGTTTTCCGTTACTACTACTAGTAGTGTTTTCTTTTCCTTTTGCTTTAGCGTCCTCTTTCTGGTAGCTACACGCGCCAAGCAACATACTTGCCGTTAAAGTTGATGCAAGCAATAGCGGTATCTTTTTCTTCATGCTGTGTTGCCTCCCCTAATTGCACTTCCTGTACCCTCACTTGTAGAAAAACAGAATTGAAAGAATAATCTCCAAGTTTCTACAATTTTCATTATACATATAATATGACGATTGTGAATATAGTTTTTTGTTTTTTTGTTAAAATTTTTTATAAAATGTTTATATTTTTAATTTTTCGTAAAGGGATACGTTAACATTGCTACCATCATCTTGAAATTAGAACCTCAATTGCGTATAATTTTCAAAAAATTATTTATATTACTTATTATAACTTTTATAGTATAATAATTCTAGTAATATTTTGACGGAGGGGAATATTTTGAATAAAGTTTTTTTTCATACTTGTATACTATTTTTGGTTGCGATAATCGCTTCTAGTGTGGGCGCATTCCTCGTTTCATCTCATTTTTTGTTGAATTTTGTCAACATCTCATTCTATATTGCATTGTTTTTTATTCTTATAGGTGGTTTTTTATTCATATTTCAAAACGGATTTTTTAACGTAACAATTTACGCATTCCAAAGAGTATTTGGTACGAATAAAAAAATTGACTCTTTAATTGAAGAAGCAGAGGAACCTATCGATAAGAAAGAACGTATTTATAAAACATATTCATTCAAATGGACGTATCCGATTTGTATTACCGGTATCGTACTTGGGTTGTTCTCGATCCTCATTAGCTTTACTATTTTGATGTAGTTTGCAAACACTATCCCATATGATATAATAATCAGCAAAACATTTTGTTATAAAACTTTAGTTCTTTCATATTAAAAGAGCTTAGGTAACAATAAATAAATTTATATGTATGCGATGATAAAGAAGAGTACATATTGGGGCAATTTCAGAGAGCTTGTGGCTGGTGTGAACAAGTAATTGCGCAGTATGGAATGGGCTTTTGAGCACCAAACCGAACCGAAAGTAGTAGGCTTTGGCGTTATATCCAAACGTTATTATGGATTAGAGAGATTTCACAGTAGTGAAATAATTAGGGTGGTACCGCGGTCCATTCGTCCCTATAGTTTTTTGGGATGAATGGGCTTTTTTGTTTGCCTTCTCTTCCCCATCACGCATTCAAATTTAGGAGGAATTACTTATGTCAGTTATCTTTTCTGGTATTCAGCCAAGCGGAACAATTACACTTGGAAACTATTTAGGAGCTATGAAGCAATTTACAGAGCTTCAAAATGAACACGACTGTTATTTCTGTATTGTAAACCAACATGCGATTACAGTACCTCAAGATCCCGTACAACTTCGTAAAAACATTCGCATTCTTGCTGCACTTTATGTAGCATGCGGCATCGATCCTGAAAAAGCTACTTTATTTGTACAATCAGAAGTACCAGCACACGCTCAACTAGGATGGATTATGCAATCAGTTGCTTACGTTGGAGAATTAGAGCGTATGACGCAATATAAAGATAAATCTTCTGGTAGAGATTCAGTTCCAGCTGGATTACTAACGTATCCACCATTAATGGCTGCTGATATTTTACTTTACAACACTGAAATCGTACCTGTTGGTGATGATCAAAAACAACATATGGAATTAACACGCGACCTAGCAGAGCGTTTCAACAAACGCTTCCGTGAAGTGTTCACTGTTCCTGAAATTCGTATTCCAAAAGTAGGAGCTCGCGTTATGTCATTAACAGAACCTACGAAAAAAATGAGTAAATCTGATCCGAATCCAAAAGCAATGATCAGTATGCTTGATGAACCAAAAACAATTGAAAAGAAAATTAAAAGTGCTGTAACTGATTCTGAAGGTATCGTGAAATTTGATAAAGAAAACAAACCTGGAATCTCTAACTTATTAACAATCTACTCTTCATTCTCTGGAAAAACAGTTGAAGAAATAGAAGCAATGTACGAAGGAAAAGGATACGGAGACTTCAAAGGCGACCTAGCACAAGTAGTCGTAGAAGCAATTCGTCCAATCCAAGACAAATATAACGAACTAATCAACTCACCAGAACTAGACGAAATTCTAGACAAAGGTGCAGAAAAAGCAAACCGCGTTGCATTCAAACAACTACGCAAAGTAGAAAACGCAATGGGATTAAGTAGAAAACGTAGGTAACCTATAAAGCGGAAGCGGCTCGCTTAGAATGTGAGGGGGATGGAGTTCCTGACGTAGAGGCGTTTTTTGCCTCGCAGGAAGGCGCGAAGCCACCGAATATTCTTGCCGCTGGAGCTGGATTTCATATAAAGCGGAAGCGGCTCGTTCAGAATGTGAGGAGGATGGAGCTCCTGACGTAGAGGCGGGTTTTGCCTCGCAGGAAGGCGCGAAGCCACCGAACATTCTTGCCGCTGGAGCTAAGTTACAACAAATTAAAAAAACCGCCAATTGGCGGTTTTTTTAATTTACCTTCTGCTCATTTTCCATTTCCCATAACTTTTCAAAAAACGGCTGTCCTTTTACAAGGCGCTCACATAATTGCTCGTGCTTCTCAGACCATCCAGTTTTCGCTTCATCATAAAGTTTAGCCCAAACATCTTCAAACTCCATATGTTGGACCATTCCGTACGCTGATGGATCCCACTCTGTGAACCAATAGCGAATTTCAGCTGGATTTTTCGTTGTATGTAATTGATCTAATGCCATAAATAATAATTGTTTTAACTGTCTTTCTTTACGAGTTAGGCCGTTCATAATGAAAGGCGACGGCGATAAAATATGATGTTCTTTTTCAATCTCTTCCACTTGGAACTCATACTTTTCTGCTTGCACATTCTCTACCATCTCATATACCATCTGTTCTTGACGCGGTATAAGCCTACTTTTTCTAATTGGCACATTATAGCCGATTGAATCAATCGCAATAATTCCTTTTCCATCTGTAACTACAAAACAATATTCTTGTTGCAAACGTTCGTGATTTTTACGAATATAAGCCTTATGATATACGTCTTCCAATAATTTTTGCGGAAGCTCTAATAATTCGTTCTCGATGTAATGATATAATGTGGCATCTACTTTTAATAATGGCACTTGATCTAATAGCTCAATCGTATCATCTTTCCGCCATTCGTAAAAATGACAAACGTTATACCCATTCTCTTCACCTTCAAACCAATTTACCCATACATCATGTAGATATAACATTCACTACCCCTCACTTCACTACTGTTTGTACCAATCATTATGTTCAGTTTTGCTTAACTTTATTCCACTTGAGGAAATATATTCTAATTATTATTTTTTCTTCTATAATATTAAAAAAACAGGAGATAGCTCCCCTGTTTTTCATGAAACATGAAATGTATTTGCTTTATTCAATATTTCTTTCGCATCTATAGATAATAAAGAAAGTGTATTTTCTCCTTCAAATGCTACACAATCTTTCACAATATGAAATCCAAGTGCATAGCCAAGCATTTTCGGATACGAGTGCAGTCCATTTAATAAAACATCATGCTCCCTCGTACCTCTCTTTACGCCTATTCGTTCTTGTATTGAATTCCTCCAATAATAAATAGCATCTTCTTTTGAAATGTAAGTAGTCCACGGTGCACATCTTTTTTCTGTATACCTTTCATACACAGCTTGCTCAGCTAACCCTTCCATAATCATCGTATCAAGTAATGTATACTCTGTTTCTTTCGTCTCAATTTGATGTAACCTACATATATGATGGTATTCATGCGTTAATAAAGCTTTTAGTTCCTCTACTGAATTACGTCCACATACGAATAAGAAAATAACGTGACGCATAGATAAGCCAGCCTTCCCGTTATATTCCTCTTGTACAGTTCGATTGTATGAATCTGATAATAAAATAAAGATAGGGACATCTGGACCTTTTAGCCAACCTTTCAATTTTTCATACTCCATGCTAAGTTCTTTCCAAATTTCTTTCTTCTCTAACTCTTTAATTTCCTGCTCCCCCCGCATTACTGGGCGATACATACCTTTAGAGATTAAAAAGCGATACAGTCTCTCTTTTGGCAATGGAATATACTTTGTAAATTTCTCACAAAGCTTCTCTGGACGTCCATAATACAGATGTAACCATTCTGCCGTTTCAACAACCCCCAACCTTCATCCCTCCTTTTCTTATGTATATGCAAAAAAGAAAGGAACGTAAAGGTGATAAAAAATAAATAAGGTGTCTTTTCGTAATACTTTACGAAAAGACACCTTATTGTACATATTATTTATATGCTTTAAATACTAATACTGCGTTATGACCACCGAATCCTAATGAATTACTTAATACAGCTCGCACTTCTTGATGCCTCGCTGTATTTGGTACGTAATCTAAATCACATTCTGGATCTGGTGTTTCATAGTTAATCGTCGGAGGAATTACTCCGTCTGTAATTGATTTAATAGAGAAGATCGCTTCAACAGCACCAGCTGCTCCTAATAAATGACCTGTCATTGATTTCGTCGAGCTAATTGCTACTTTATATGCATGCTCACCAAACGTTTCTTTAATTGCCATCGTTTCATACTTTTCATTTGCATCTGTACTTGTACCATGCGCATTAATGTAATCAATATCTTCTGGCTCTAGACCTGCATCAGCTAAAGCTTGACGCATCGCACGAACTCCGCCTTCACCACCAGGAGCAGGCATTGTAATATGGAATGCATCACCAGTTGCACCATAGCCGACAATTTCCGCGTAAATATGAGCACCACGCGCTAACGCATGCTCTAATTCTTCAAGAATAAGAATTCCTGATCCTTCACCCATTACGAAACCGCTACGATTTTTATCGAATGGGCGGCAAGCCGTTGCTGGATCTTCATTGAATGTTAATGCTTTCGCTGAGCTAAACCCAGCGAATGCCATACTTGTTAATGGTGCTTCTGCTCCGCCTGTTATCATCGCATCAGCATCACCGCGCTGGATTACTTTAAACGCATCACCAATTGAGTTTGCTCCAGATGCACAAGCTGTTACAGAGCAAGTATTAATTCCTTTCGCTCCTGTAGCGATTGACACTTGACCTGCTGCCATATCTGGAATCATCATTGGTACGAAGAATGGACTCACGCGGCGCGGACCTTTTTCAGTAAAAATCTTAAATTGTTCTTCGTATGTTTCCATACCACCAATACCAGAACCAACCCATACACCAATGCGTGGTGCATTTTCTTCTGTAATTTCAAGCTTCGCATCCGCAACTGCCATTTTCGCTGCTGCTACTGCATATTGCGTAAAGCGGTCCATACGGCGCGCTTCTTTTTTATCTATATATTTTTCGACTTCAAAGTCGTTAATTTCTGCTGCTACTTTTGCAGGAATTTGTTCTGAATCTATTCTTGTAAGTCGTCCGATTCCGGATACACCGTTTTTAATGTTTTCCCAAGCTGTTTCAACATCTGTTCCGATCGGTGTAACAGCTCCTAGCCCTGTAATTACGACCCTCTTTTTTTCCATACAAAATACACTCCTTTTTTTCTCTCAGTCCTTATTTACCCCAACGAAGAGCTACTGCTCCCCATGTTAACCCGCCGCCAAAACCGACTAGTATAATTAAATCACCATCTTGAATACGTCCATTTTGCAATTCCTCTACCATTGCAATTGGAATTGAAGAAGCCGATGTATTACCGAACTTTTCAATTGTCATACTCATTTTTTCTTTCGGTAAATTTAATCTTTCTCTTGCAGATTCCATAATACGAATATTCGCTTGATGTGGTACTAAGAAGTCCACATCCTCTTTCGTAAGTCCCGCTTTTTCTAACACGCGAAGACAGGAATCACCAAGTTGGCGAACAGCAAATTTAAAGACTTCTCTGCCGTTCATCATAACATACTCGTCTTGATAAAGATGCTTACCGCCACTTCCGTCCGCTCCTAATTCAAAGGAAAGTACACCTTTTCCTTCCGAAACAGCTCCCATTACGATAGCACCTGCTCCGTCTCCAAATAGTACTGCTGTATTTCGATCGTTCCAGTCTACAATTTTAGATAGTTTGTCACTACCAACTACTAATACATTTTTATAAGTTCCCGTTTGAATAAATTGCTGCGCTGTAATCATTCCGTACATAAAGCCAGCACATGCTGCACTTAAATCCATCGCGGCTGCGTGTTTTGCGCCAATTGCTTCTTGAATTACACAGGCTACTGCTGGGAATGCGCGATCTGGCGTTACTGTTGCCACTAGAATAAGATCGATATCCTCTCCGCTAATCCCGGCATCTTCAAGTGCTTTTTTAGAAGCCTCTACCGCCATATATGAAGTATCTATTGTATCATCGGCAATGCGTCTTTCTGCAATTCCCGTTCTCGTACGAATCCATTCATCAGATGTATCTACGATTTTCTCTAAATCGTGATTTGTGACTACTTTTTCTGGCACATATCTTCCGATCCCTAAAATGCCCACGTTCACATCGCAGCCCTCCGTTTTATATCAATTATTATGACTTGGTACTAATTTTAAAACATAAATGTACTTTTGTCTAGAATATATTTCAGCTAAAAAAATAAGACAGCGTATTACGAACTTTACTTTTCATTAAAAGAAACAAAAAAATTCCTATCCTTTCAAAAGATAAACTTCCCAATACTTTTGACCTTACTCCGCTCGAAACAAAAAAACCCTTACCGCTTCTATCCACAGCTCGAGCCTCTCTCCCATCAAAAAAGAAGGGGTTGGTTTTATTCTTTATCTGCTTTCCCTTCAAAACTAAGACCTTCTCCTCATAACCTTCCCCTTTAGCCTCATCATCTCTCTGGTTTCACTCCGCTCGAAACAAAAAAAGGCCCCAACCGCTTCTATCCACGGTTCGAGCCTCTCTCCCATCAAAAAAGAAGGGTTTTGTTTGGTTTTATTCTTTATCCGCTTTCCCAAGCTCATATGCTTCGCCCATTACTTTCATCAATAGCTCTAACACCGGCTGTGCTTTCTCCATATCAAGTGCAATTCCATTAGAATCTAAAATTGCCTTTGCTTCTGGTAAATGCTTCATTGCGATTTGTAAAAATTGCATACTTTTTTCGTTCATGTAATCTCTTCCTCTCCATTAAAGCTTTTCAATCAATTATCCATACAATAGTGTAACACGCGTGCTACCCTTCGTATAACTCTTTATATTTTTTCATATGTGCCAATTGTTTATTTAAACCGAATTCTACTGGTGTATTTTCTTGAATAGAAATGACCTCTACAGCTTCATCTCTTACTTCCACATTTTTGTTATTTACTTTATCATCTGCATGTAAAAGACTCATACCTTTTTCCCATAACTCTTCTTTTCCACTAAGTAAATTATATATACCGAGGTGTTTTACATTCATTCCATTTTCCCATAAATATTCACATACATCTTCAACGTAAAGTAAATCCCTTCCTTTTTCTCCATTTATACAACGGCACTCTTTTTCATCAAGTTCTGATAAAATAAGCTGATGATACATCATAAACGACGGTTGCCACGGCCCATATAATGTAGGAACTCGATATGCACTATATTGTAATTCGCCTTTTTTCAACCCTTCTTCCACTTTCGAAAATAGATGTTTGTTTTCGGATTCTTCAGTGCTTCCTATTTCAATAGAAGAAATTAGATTTAACTTTACTTTATTTTTTTCACACATCCTTACGATTCGTTTTAAATATTGTAATATGACCCTTTCATTCCGAAATCCACTTTGCTGATTCGGCTCATACAAGCAAAAATAAACTGTATCGAAACTCTCTTCCTCTACCGATCGCCATCCGTCTTCATCCCTTATAGAATAGTACGTAAATAACGCATTCCGCCCAATCAACAATAATTTCTCTTCATTAATTTTTGTCATACTATCAAATTCATCAAAATCAAGACCATATACTTCTACTTCTTCTGCAATCATTTTATTCACAAGGTGATAACCTACAAACGTAAGTGCACCTATAATCAGCACGCGTTTCATACCACCAACCCTTTCCCCTTGAAACAAATAGCTCCTCATTTATGTATATGGGAGCTTCACAATTCTTCTTCATATTTTTTAAAGAAATCAGTCGTTTGTCTAACCATTTTATATTTCACATCTTGCAGATGGAATAAAACAGAAGTATCGCATTGATTGAATTGCCTCATTTTCTCGTATTTACGTAACAATTGTTTTCTTCCTCTTTTTTCCTGTGTTGAGACAAAAATTTTAACAGGTACACAAGACGGCAGAAGCGCAAATGATTTCTTATTTATTTTTGATTCTAATTCTTCTTCTTTGGAATCATACGCCAAACTTAATTCCTTCACTAATCTTTTGTAAAAAAACTTATGCTCTTTCTCAAAATCCACATATTCTGGTAAATCTAAACACGGATTTAACATAACGACAGAACGTATACATTCAGGGTATTTGTTCATCATCTCCAGCGCTACAAGCGCTCCCATACCATCTGCCATAATGTGCATTTTCGCATTCAATGTCTCTTTTCTTAGAACGACATCATACAAACGTTTTGCAAGACAAACAGCTCGGTCGTTCCCCCAATGCCTTCCATATAAGTTAGATGAAAAGACCGTATAGCCTTTTTCAATAAGGCCCTGTAAAAAATAAGCTCTCCCTGCATGCTGTGTCCATAAACTTGTACCATTCTCAATAAAATAGTTATAATCTCCTAGGAGCATAACAGAAAATCCATTTGGCTTTTCCGGTAAATAAATTACACATGGTTCTTTTTCTAAGTAAAAAAAACGTTCCGTAATACTCATTTTTCTCCCGCCTTATTTTCTAAACGTATAAAAGTACTCTTTTATAATGTATGAACAGAATGCAAATTTGCGTTGAAAAATCTACAAATATTTTTCTATATTCTTTTTTCAATTGTGTTACAATAAGGACAGATTGAACGAATAGAGGTGTAAAATATGCGTTTCATTTGGGCATTAATTTGGTCGTTCGCGCTTGTACATATGATGAGCTACGTAATCGGCTCTATGACTGGCGGTACATACGATTTTAACCAAGCGTCTATTTTCTCAGTTGTTCTTGCGGTATTAGTATTAGCGATTGCAGCTGCGATTCCAAACGAGCCAGTAGAACAACACTAAAAAGAGTCCGGATTTTATCCGAACTCTTTTTTTACTTTACATGAACGACTAATTCGTTATTTTCTACATCAACCACTACGTGACTATTGTCAGTAATCGTTCCTGCAATTAATTCTCTCGCTAATTTCGTCTCAACTTGACGCTGTACGTATCGTTTTAACGGACGAGCTCCGTACATCGGATCGAATCCAGCTTCTACAACAAATTCTTTTGCAGATTCCGTCAATTCTAATGATATGTGGCGATCTGCTAAACGCCCTTGTAATTCTTGTACAATCTTATCAACAATACCTTTAATTTCATTCCTTGTCAGAGGTTTGAATAAAATAATTTCATCGACACGGTTTAAGAATTCCGGTCGGAAATGTCCTCTTAATTGTCCCATTACAAGTTCTCTTGACTCTTCTTTAATAGAACCATCTTCTTCTAGCCCTTCTAATAAATGAGCAGATCCAATATTTGAAGTCATAATAATAACCGTATTTTTAAAGTCTACTGTACGTCCTTGTGAATCTGTAATGCGGCCATCGTCTAACATTTGTAATAAAATGTTGAATACTTCTGGATGTGCTTTTTCGATTTCATCTAACAAAATAACAGAATACGGTTTACGTCTTACTGCTTCTGTTAATTGTCCACCTTCTTCATATCCAACATATCCAGGAGGCGCACCAATTAAGCGTGACACTGCGTGTTTCTCCATATACTCAGACATATCGATACGAATCATTTGCTCTTCACTGTCAAATAATGTTTGCGCTAACGTTTTTGCAAGCTCAGTTTTACCAACACCTGTAGGGCCTAAGAAAATAAATGAACCAATTGGACGATTCGGATCTTTAATGCCAGCGCGCGCACGAAGAACTGCGTCTGATACAAGGCTTACCGCTTCCTCTTGACCGATAACACGCTCTGATAAAATTTGTTCAAGACGTAATAATTTCTCACGTTCACCTTCAACGAGTTTTGCGACAGGAATACCAGTCCATCTTGAAACAATGTCTGCAATTTCTTCTTCGCTTACTTCCTCGCGTAATAAACGATTTTCTTGTTTATTATGTGCACCCATCTCTTCCGCTTCTTTTAACTCTTTTTCGATAGCTGGAATTTTCCCGTGGCGAAGCTCAGCTGCTTTATTTAAATCGTAATTTCCTTCTGCTTCTTCTAACTCACGGCGTAAGCGCTCTAAATGCTCACGTAAGTCACGCACTTTGTGAATGTCTTCTTTTTCTTTCTCCCATTTCGCTCTCATACTACTTGCAACTTCTTTTAAATCCGATAATTCACGTTGCAATGTTTTTAGGCGCTCTTGACTACCTAAATCTTTTTCTTTCCCAAGAGCAGCTTCTTCAATTTCCAGCTGCATAATGCGACGCGTTACTTCATCTAATTCTGTTGGCATAGAATCAATTTCTGTTCGAATTGTTGCACAAGCTTCATCAACAAGATCAATTGCTTTATCGGGCAAGAAACGATCTGAAATATATCGATCTGATAAAACAGATGCCGCTACAATCGCGCGGTCATGAATATTTACACCGTGATAAATTTCAAAACGCTCTTTTAAACCACGTAAAATGGAAATTGTATCCTCAACAGTTGGCTCTTCTGCTAACACTTGTTGGAAACGTCTTTCTAACGCTGGATCTTTCTCAATATATTTACGGTATTCATCTAATGTCGTTGCCCCGATACAATGCAGTTCACCACGCGCTAGCATTGGTTTTAACATATTTCCCGCATCCATCGCTCCTTCTGTTTTACCAGCGCCGACGATTGTATGAAGTTCATCAATGAATAATAAAATACGGCCTTCACTCTTTTTAATTTCATTTAATACAGCTTGCAGACGTTCTTCAAACTCACCGCGGAATTTTGCTCCGGCCACAAGTGCACTCATATCTAAAGCGAAAATTGTTCTATCTTTTAATCCTTCTGGAACATCTTTTTTCACAATACGCTGCGCTAATCCTTCAACGATTGCTGTTTTACCAACACCTGGCTCTCCGATTAAAACGGGGTTATTTTTCGTTTTGCGTGAAAGAATGCGGATTACGCGGCGAATTTCACTATCTCTGCCAATTACAGGATCAATTTTCCCCGCTCTTACTTCAGCCACTAAATCACGGCCATATTTTTCTAACGCTTCATAAGTTGCTTCTGGATTTTGACTAGTCACTCTTTGATTCCCCCGAACTGTCATTAAAGACTGTAATAAGTTATCTTTCGTAATATAAAATTTTGCAAATAATTGATTTATATCGCCTTTCTCTTCAGAAAAAGCAAGTAATACATGTTCGATTGAAATGTAGTCATCTTGCAATTTCTCCGCTTCTTTTCCCGCTTTTACAAGCAGTTGTTGCAAAGCACCTGTTACATATAATTTCCCTGCCTCTGCCCCGCTTCCAGTTACAGAAGGCTTTTTCTTAATTAAACTTTCGGCGCCTTGCTTTAACGCTTCTATATCGACATTCATTTTTTGAAAAATACGTACTGTTAATCCGTCTTGCTGCTCTAATAACGTAAGCAATAGATGAACAGTATCTACTTCTTGATGATGATGAGATACCGCTAAAGATTGAGCACTCATAATCGCTTCCTGTGTTTTCGTTGTCATTTGATTTAAGTCCATCTTTACAGCCCTCCAAATGTTTGACTTTCTTTGACCTTTGATTTGATTATACGCCAACTGACTTTTTTATACAATAATTTTGCTTATGTAGTTCAAACTTATTATTGGAAAAAGAAAAAAGTAACATTCATTTTCCTAATCAAAAAAGCCGCAATAACGATTGCGGCTTCTGTTACGGTTTTCTTTTATATGTCCACTGACGGTTATGATTTGCGTTCTCTGGAAACTTTTCACCGGCAGTTAATTGTACCATTTGCGGATCTTTCACCATACTTCCCGTTTCACCAATTTCTACGTAAATGCCATCATTTGGCGCTTTTTGCCCTGAACGAAACCTGCGATTTTGTCCCATTTTCATTCTCCTTCCATGACGTCTTGCCTCATTAGTATATCCATTTTAAAAGAAAGCCTTTCTGTCATGTTTAGGAAACAAGTACTACCGTTTACCCATGTACATATATATAATTACACAAGCTTAAGCAGGAATTATTGGCATATTTGTTGAAAAAAAAGAAACCAACCTACTTTAGGCCAGTTTCAAAGGAGAGTCAAACATATACGAGAAGATTACATGTTCATTATAAGTCGCATCATTCAAACAATGTAACCCTTTTCACAAATTGTACATAATGAAAGAAACATTGTTTGAACTTTCTAAAAAGACATTGACTTTTCCTAATTTCCAACGAGAAATAGTAGACACCACAGCGCTTCGCGACGTAAGATGGATATATAGTGAAACTTTCATCTACAGTAGTTTCACCCAGTCTAACCTCTTATTTCTGCATATTAAAAACGGAAATACAGATAGAATCAAAAAATTTATTATAAGAGGTGAAATTATGAACAAACAACATTTAATCGCATTAGACTTAGACGGAACTTTATTAACAGACAACAAAATAATTTCTCCAAGAACGAAAAACACAATTGCAAAAGCAAAAGAACAAGGACATATTGTCGTTATTTCAACAGGACGTCCATTCCGCGCTAGTTACGATTATTATAAAGAACTTAGCCTTAACACACCAATCGTAAACTTTAATGGAGCTTACGTGCATCACCCTCTTGATTCAAGTTGGGGAACACATCACTCTCCTCTTGAACTTTCAACAGCGCAGGAAATCGTCCGAGCTTGCTTTGATTTCGGCGTGAAAAATGTCTACGCTGAAGTCATCGATGATGTGTATGTCCGTGAAATTGATGAAGATAAAAAACATATTTTTGAATTCGGTTCTCCAAGGATTTTCACAGGAGATTTATTAAATATTTTAAACGACCATCCAACTTGCTTATTAATCGATGCACATGACGAGCATTCTGCTGCAATTCGCCAGCATTTAACAGATATGCATGCTGAAGTCATCAACCATAGAAAATGGGGTGCACCTTGGCCAATTATTGAAATTGTAAAAAGCGGATTAAATAAAGCTGTCGGATTACAAAAAATTTCAGGCCATTATAACATTCCTAAAGAGCGAATTATCGCCTTTGGTGATGAGGATAACGACTTTGAAATGATCGAATTTGCTGGTCATGGAATCGCAATGGGTAATGCGATTCCTGAATTAAAATCACTTGCAAATCATACGACATTAACGAATGAAGAAGATGGTATCGCTCTATATTTAGAAGAGGTTCTTGGATTGTAATCTAAAAATTCCCTGCTTATAGTTTCTCGCCAAACGCTCATACTATTATTAGACGCAAAAGTCAGCGCGTCAATTGTTTTCAGCTAAATAAAGGGGGTTTTTCGAATGGGTAAAAAGAACAAATCAAAACGTTTTATCCAGCAAGGAGCCGATGCTGTTATGAAGCATGATGCAAGATTCCCGTACAGAGGTACATTAGCTGAGGCAGAAAAAGCGAGAAGTAACTCTTCGTTTGGAGGGGTTTAAATGGGGAACTTACTATTCCAACAAGCTAGAGACGCTGTTTCAAGTGCCGTTTCTTGTTCAAGTGGTGCTGAACAACAGGAACTCGTTTATAGAGCAAAAAACTCTTTGCACTCTGCTTATGCAAACTCTTCAACTGCTGAAAAAGTTCAGCTACGTGAAATGCAGGAGCAATTGCAAAACATTACGAATTCGCATTAAAAAAGGAGGACCAGCTTTGGTCCTCTTTAATCTTTTCTAAACAATCCAAACACACCGACCGTTTGCAGTATATTTGTAAATGCACCTGGGTCCACTTGTTTAATAACCCTCTCTAATTCGTACAACTCGTAACGAGTAATAACAATCATTAACATTTCTTTATTTTCATTTGTATAAGCACCTGTTGCTGGTATAGTTGTAATCCCTCTCACTAAGCGAGAGTGAATCGCTTTTCGCACATCTGCCCCGTTCTTTGTAACAATTAATGCCGTAATTTTCACATGACGGGTATGAATCGCATCAATAATTCTCGTTGATACATACAAAGTGACTAAAGTATATAATGCCTTTTCCCATCCATACACATAGCCAGCGGCGATAATGATAAGTGCATTAAAGAAGAAAAAATACGTACCGACAGGCTTATCTTTTATTTTTGATAAAATCATGGCAATAATATCTAGGCCACCTGTAGAAGCCCCCCACTTTAAAGCAACCCCTACCCCAATCGCTGAAATAATACCACCAAAAATCGCATTCAATATAATATCGTTCGAAACCGCTCTAACTGGGATAATTTCTAAAAACAAAGTCATAAATACAACACAAAGAAAACTAAAAAATGTAAAGGCCTTCCCAACCTTTTTCCACGCTAAAATAACGACAGGAATATTAAACAAACTAAACAATACCCCCGTAGATATATGAATAGATAAAAAGTCACCTAATATTTGTGACAATAATTGAGACAATCCAGCAAAACCACTCGCATACACTTTCGCTGGTGTTAAAAATAAATTCATCCCAATCGCATTTAATAAACCCGCAATAATTACAACGACTAACTTCTTAATAAGTTCAGTATAATTCAGCTTCAAATCCATTTCTAATCCACCTTTAGTATTCATGAATGCACCGCTATACATAGTCTTTACGAAAAAGGAAATGATAAACATACAACGTTTAGAAATGGAGTTGATACATATGCCACATACTAGCGATAACGACAAAAAAGCACGCGACAATAATGCAAAGCGCACTCAAAAAAATGAACAAGAGCAAAAAAATATTCAGCAAGGAAAACGTGCATATTCTAAGAAAACCGATCACCTTTGATTACATCGTACATCAACTTTAATGTTGATGTACTTTTTTTACATTTTACAGGGAAAAAACATTAAAAATTCACTTCATGTTCACTTCTATATTCTACAATAGCGATAACATATTCGGATGAGGTGTTAGCATGAAAGGAAAAAGTACATTCATTATCACTGCACTAATAAGTATATTAATACTATCTGCTTGCGGACAAAAAAATGACTCGGCCACAATCGCTACAACAACAAACTCAACCATTACGAAGAGCGATTTCGAAAAACAATTGAAAGATCGATACGGAAAAGACACGCTATACGAAATGGTAGCACAAGATGTTATTACTAAAAAATATAAAGTATCTGATGATGCAGTAGATAAAGAAGTAGAAAAAGCAAAAGATCAATACGGAGAACAATTCAAAGCAACACTAGAAAATAATCGTTTAAAAGATGAAGAAGATTTCAAAAATCAAATTAAATTCAAACTTGCATTGAATGAAGCGATTAAACAAAGCGTTACAGAAAAAGATGTGAAAGACCACTATAAACCAGAAATTAAAGCTAGTCACATTTTAGTAAGTAACGAAAATGAAGCGAAAGAGATAAAGAAGAAATTAGATACCGGCACTTCATTTGAAGAATTAGCAAAACAAGAATCTCAAGATTTAGCATCAAAAGATAATGGCGGAGACCTCGGATACTTCGGGGCAGGAAAAATGACACCTGAATTTGAAAAAGCTGCCTACAAATTAAAGCCCGGCCAAATTAGCAATCCCGTAAAATCACCAAACGGCTATCACATTATTAAACTAACTGATAAAAAAGATTTACAACCTTACGATAAAGTGAAAGACTCTATACGTAAAGACTTAGAAGAAGAACGTCTTGCCGACCCTTCCTTCGGTCAAAAATTATTACAAGATGAATTAAAAAAGGCGGATATTAAAATAAATGATAGTGACTTAAAAGATACATTTTCTCATCTTTTTGGGAAAGAGAACTAAAATAAAGCACGATTTTATTTTTTCAAATAAGGTCGTGCTTTTTATTCTTTCATTAATACTTTCAGCTTTTTCTTCAGACTTTTATAATGCCAATTGATGTGATCTAGTTCGATCTCTACTTCAATTAATATATCTATTAAGTCGTCTTTATTTTGCTGAGATTTCATAATATTTTCAAGCAATTTTTCGAATCTTTCACTACTCTCATATATATCATTTAAATCCACCGCTAATATTTCACGTTCTTTTTCAGGGCATACTACGGAAAGACGGTTTATTAATTGTTCTAGTACATTATCTTGCCCTTCCGTACCTCCGTTTCAATATCTCATCTATTCTTTCTTAATCTCTTGTAACAAAAGCATACAAAATTCAACTGAAGCTATTAGGGGGCACCATACCCAAAAAAGAAAACTGTACATTTAGACATTAAATTGACGTATTTCAATTTATTCCCTGTACGTTAAGGAATTAGTTTGTATATTTGTGGAGATATACGAGACAGGTGTGAATTTAGGGGAATCCAATATTTTCTATTCAAATATGATAGAATGAAAATATATCCAAAAGGAGGAACAACAAATGAACTCAAACACAAAACAGTTTATTTATGATATCCAGCAAAGAAAGAACAATTATATGGAAAATGTATTAATAGCAATACAACACCCTAAAAAAGAGCAATCTGAACAGGTCATTCAAAATATAGTAGAGAAGATGGATATGATGATTAGTTTAGTTACTACTTATATGAGGATTGAATCAGGATCTACGGAAGAATTAGAAGCACTTCAGGAAGAAATCATTCATGCTCAAGCATATATTCAAAAACGAAAATTTGAAGAAACACAGAGATAAAATCCTGTATTTTTATTTGGGCGTCTATGACGCCAATCGGTTATAAATCAAACTAGATGTAATTTGATCATTGTTTTGGCATAATCCATACAATTTGTTGAATACGTACAATATGCGGACCTTATCTTCAATGAGCAAATGATCCGGTTCACATTCTTTAACTTTCCTCTTACATTACCTCTTACAGCTTCAATAACCACATGTTTACCAATTACCGATTGTAATGTCTAATATACGTAGGGATTAGGTACACTTACCATATTTTGTTCACTAAAGTCATTTGCCTCTAAAAAGCTCATTCTATAGGACTCCTTTCTAACTTACATTTTTTCTCTTAATATATGATATAAATCTTATAACTATACTAGAAGGATAATTAATTATAAAAAACAAAACTAACATTTTAATAAGGTGCGTTTTCTATTCCTAAATTGCTAAAAAATTATTTATATAAGGTTACTTTTACTAGTTAATAGGTGATGATATAGGGATATTTTGAATGTACATCCAGGCTGTTCCTTTCAAGATATGTATCATTTTAAATACGCCCTTTATTAGAATAGTGCTCATACATTTTTTGAGATTCTTTAGTAATACGTGCGTTAAGTAAAATTGTTAACAATAAAAACACTCCATATTTCCCCCCTGTAGCTCCTATGATAATCACACTACTACAAACAAGCACAATTAATAAGATAAACGAAACGAAACTAAATAAATACAGTCATAATTCTTTGACATTTCCTCATATTTTATGCGTTCTTTCCTTGCATCCATCTAAATTATCCATTTCACTATAAAATAAATTCCGACCTTAAAAAGAAAAATCTGTCCATTTAAATAATTAGTTTGTTTTTTTAGCAACTAATGTATATAACATGAAAAGAAATCCTACCAATGTTAAGCTTTCCACTATGATAATCCCGACCCTCTCCTTCCTATTAACCCCAACACATCAGATGAAAATTATGTGTACCCCATATTAGCTGCAGCAAACAAAAAGGATCCTCCCTTCTCTTAAAGGCTGATCCTTTTCTTCGTGCATTCAACTATTTTTAGCTATTCTTGATTAATTAGAATAACAGCTGGTCCATCTACACGAATTCCACCAACTTCGATTTTTTCATAAGGCTCAACTGTAATAGAAATGACCCCTTTCCGCTTCTTTAATTCTTTACTTAATTCTTTGGTTAACATTTTTTTTATGTGTGCACTCCTTCTTACTGCTTAATTTACTATTGTTATGTAAATAAAATTAAAAGGGGTTTCCTGGTCTGGAAACCATTTTTTGTAGTTAACCATATGGTGTTACCAGTTCGCTTATCAATTTTACGTAAAGAAGATAAACAATTACTATTCACTGTCTCAGTAGATGTAAGAAATTCTTAAAGATAGCGGTGAGATTGATTGTTTTTTCTTCTAGAAATAATGACTTAGATAGTATATTACCTAAAACAATGAAAGCCCTACCTCTCTTTCATCCTTACGGCTCCTTGTCCGTGCCAGTGTGAATCAGGATTGCAAAATCAAGTGACTATTTAATCGAGTTATTTGATGAAACTTCGAACGTTCGTAAAAGAAATTTAAAAATAAAAATGAATTAGATTGAAGTAATAACAAAAGAGGTTCCTACTCTAAAAGTGAGTTAAAGAAGTTGAATGTCTTTGAAATGATTTACTTTTAATAATCATCATATTCCCGAAAAATTCAGGATATTTTCGGGGGATGTAATACATTATCTATAATGAATCTTAACAGAAACTTTTTATTTGATTTTCAGTGATTCCTTTAATTAATCCTAGTTCACTAATCAAAAATTCATGTGCGTTATCCAACATTTTTTTTTCGCTTGTATTAAGTGCCTTTTCTTTCTTCATACGCATTAAATCACGTACAACTTCAGCACCTTCTTGTATTTCACCCGTTTTTATTTTGTCCGTGTTCACTTTATACCTTTGTTTCCACGGCAATAATTTATCTGATTCTCCATGCTGAAAAATTTGTATAATGTGTTTTAATGCAAGTATATCAGTAACTGGGCGTATACTCGAACTTAATATTTTCCCCATAGGAATCATGACTTGCATATTACTGATCGACATTTTTATAACATAATACTGTTGTTTTTTTCCTGAGAATTCTTTTTCTTCTATGGCTTCAATTATACCTGCTCCGTGCATTGGATAAACAATGTTATCGCCAATTTGAAACATATAATCCACCTCCATATATGGTAACCTTCTCAACCTTAACATATATGTGATTTTTTATCAAATATTTTATAATATCATAAAATCGTTTTTATCGTCAACTACTTTTTTGACAAAAATTAAATTAAGTAAAAAACACCCCAAAAACAATAGGGAGTGTGTCAGATTCCCCCGCTTATATTCAGAAATCTCTACTCATTAACGTAGATCAGTTTTCCCTTGAAAACGACCAAATCGATCCCGTATTTTTTTCAATCTTGTGTGGTATTCCAAAATCTCAATTCTTGCTTTTTCAGCTAAAGGTGCAATTGGTCGTAAGTCTTTTAACCCCCAATAATCAACCACTACATCAAGTACTTGATCAAAATATTGTAGTGGTCCATAATTCGCTTCTTTTGCAATCACAGCCATTCTATTTTCAAAATCAGGCATGACGGCACCTGGCATTTTAAAATTCTTAATCACATTGGCAATATGATAGCAATAATTAGGTTCTAATTCCAAATGTGTTCGAATGACGTCTCGATAAAACGCATAATGAAGAGTCTCATCTTTGGCGAGACGACGTAATAATGTAGCAAGATCTGGATCATGCTTACTTGAAACCTTAGCTACGTTATTATAAAACACCAGCGTTGCAAGTTCTTGTAGCGTCGTATACGTCATTGCTTCGATTGGTGTATGAAAATCAGGCTCAAATCCACCCTCAACGACTGACTTTCTTAAATCATGTATTCGTTTAGGGTTCACACTTCGAGTGAGTAGTAAATATGTCTCCAATAAATTCGAATGTTGATCCTCTTCTGAGGTCCAAGTATGAATAAAGTCTGTAATAACAGAAAGGGATCCTTTAAAGGTCGCCGATAAATACGTTGTAAACCATGGTAAATTCACTTCTGTTAATAAAGCTGTCTCAATAGCCGTAATTACACCAGAAGGAAGAGTAACTTGACTTTCATCCCAAGGAACTCTTTTAAAGTCCATTCCCTTATCCCATGGTAAAAACTCATGATAACCCCAGTCTATCTTCTGCGCTCTTATTTTATGTTGTTCATACAGTTCTTTTAAACGTGGTTCTAATCGGAAATCTAAATCATTTGTTAGCATATATAAGTGCCCCCTTTTTTATCGTAGATAGTCATTCTATTTTTACATTCATTTGTATCCTTAAAAATTTTCTACAAATAAATATTACTTTCCTTTTTTTAAGTCAAATACAACAAATTTTTAACAAACCACTTTAAGAACGCTTTATTTCTATATGATTTTTTTCATATCAAAAGGGAAACCGTTACATATATTGTCATTTTTTATAAAAAGGGTTCTGAGGCATACGATATGTTGCTTAGCCTAAATAAAAAAACTATCCTCAGCAAATAGAGGATAACATTCATGGATGAAGATACTCGTCATATTGTAAATCTTGGTGAGTATAAAAAGGTGCATATCCATAAAGAATCGTTTTATAATAAAGATTGATAAACAATTTATCTTTCATCCGTTTTCGTTACTTTCTAATTTTGTTATTGGTAGCAAAAACTTAAAAGATTAATGGCGTTTTATACACACTAACAATTTATTTAGATATAAGATATTAGATTAAGAAATTGCAAAATATATACAGTTGATAAGATAGCCTTAAACGACAATCCCCAACAAAATCACTGTACATTGGCTATGATGAGTTAGACCGAATTTTCGGAAACAGTATACAATACAAAGGAAAGAGGCGATAACCATGCAGTCAACGGAATCGTATATGAAGGAAAGACAACGTAGAGAAAAAATAGAAATAATATTTAATCACAGGGTAAAAGGAGAGAGTTATTTTCATGGTTCTTCCTATCAATGGAAAAACATTGTATATCAAAATTATAATAAGATACAACAAAAAGAGTTGGAAATTGAACAAATCATTTCGAAAATGGAAAAATCAGGAGTTCATTTTACGCAGCACCGCTCGCTCATACACTATCCCATCATTGATTTTGTAAAATATATAGCTAAGATTTATAAGGAAACCCTCGAAACACAATAATCATATTTAAAGGAAACCTTTATAAAGTGTTTATTTTCGAAACTTTGTTAACTAAAAGCCCAAAAACTCTTTTTAATATTCTTTTTATTCGAAATACTCTTATTTCTTGTTATAATATAAACCATAACGTATTCTAGTCGTTTGTATATCTTCAGATTTTGCGAATTTTATTACACCTTATTTACTTTTTATGTACTTTATAATAAAAAAAAGAATTATCTCTTCTCTTAAAAATTAAGAGAAAAAATAGTTCTTTTTCATTTATCTTATTTCTTAAAGTAAGTCCAACCTTCTTCTTGGTAAATCTTTTCTTCTTTCATCAGTTTACCAAGTGCACGCTTAAATGCAGCCTTACTCATATTGAAACGTTCTTTAATGTCTTCTGGGTTGCTCTTATCCCAAAATGGCATTGCTCCGCCTCGTTCTTCCATATATGCATAAAGTACTGCTGCATCATCTTCCATTCCTTCTTCTTTACGAGGAAGAAGTGAAATGTTGATTGTGCCGTCATCTTTCACGTCAATGATACGGCCTGTTACGCGCTCACCGATGCGGACTTGTTCTTTTCTTTCTGTATGGTGTAAGAAAGCACGGAAATGCTCGTCAGTTAGTATGAATGAACCAACTTGAAGTGAGCGATACACACGTCCATTTACGTTTTTATTGCGCATAGATGGCGTTGCATCTACGATAATTTCTTGCATATCACTGTCTCTTGCCGGAAGAGCAATTAAACGATCACGATTCGTTAATTTTAACGTACAATATAATTCGTCGCCTTCCTGAGGCCATACTGGCATATAAATTGGAAACTCATCAAGTGGAATTAGTATATCTTTCGATACACCAATATCAACAAACACACCTAAACTAGGAATAACTTCTACAACCTTTACCCAATTCCAATCATGCGTTGTAATAATTGGTTCCTTCATTGTTGCTGAAATACGATTTTGGTGATCAAGGTATAAGAATACATCAATCGTATCGCCTTCTGCAATTTCTCCAGCTAATTCGTTTTTATGTAGGAAGATTTCTTCCTCTTCGTTTCCAACCATATATCCGATTTCCGTTTCGCGTAAAACAGTTACCTGTTCAATCGATCCTAATTGCAAATACATATTTTTTAATTCCCTTCTATATATATAAAATTATCTTTTTTATCATTCCAAACAAAAGTTAATTATAACACGATTTTTCCTTTATTTGTCCAACTGCCCAAAATTCACTATAATTAAATAAAGACTGTATCTATAGGACTATATTCCCCTACGGATGATCCGTCAAAACACTTAAGTTGCAACACTCTATCTAATCGATGTATTTTCCGCTATACTTTAATATGTATATTACATAGCCTATTTAGGTGCATGAAAAGATAGAAATTTATTTGGAGGTGCTAACTATGGCAAAAGAGAGTTCTTTTGACATCGTTTCGAAAGTAGAATTACCTGAAGTAACAAACGCAATTAACATCGCATTAAAGGAAATCCAAAACCGATATGACTTTAAGGGTAGTAAAAGTGATATTAAATTAGAAAAAGAAGTACTTGTTTTAACTTCTGATGACGAGTTCAAATTAGACCAAGTAAAAGACGTTCTAATTTCTAAACTTGTAAAACGTAACGTTCCAATTAAAAACTTGGACTATGGAAAAGTTGAAACTGCATCTGGTAATACTGTTCGCCAACGTGCAACTCTGCAACAAGGTATCGATAAAGATAACGCGAAAAAAATCAACAACATCATTAAAGAAATGAAATTAAAAGTGAAAACACAAGTACAAGATGACCAAGTACGTGTAACAGCGAAAAGCCGTGATGACTTACAAGCAGTAATTGCAGCCGTTCGCAGCGTTGACTTACCAATCGACGTACAATTCATTAACTATCGCTAAGAAAAAAAGATCCTCTATCTATACAGAGGATCTTTTCTTTTTAACCGCAATTAAAAAAGCAATAAATAATACGTTCACACCGACTATTAAGGAGATAAACAACCAATTCACACCTGTTTCTTCGCTAACTTTATACACATTCGACTCTTCCCGCTTTAAAACAAGATAAAACTTTCCGTTTTCTTCTCTTATAATTTCGTCTTCTAACAATCCTCTTAACTCTTGTTTTTCACCAATTGCACTTACAGGTAAGGAAACCTTTTGCGTTTTTTTCGTGTTATTAATCGCTATTAGTGTTACTTCATCTTTATACTTTCTTTTTAGTATACTCATTCCATCTTTATCATATAGAAGTTCAAACGTACCACGTCGTAAAGATGGTCTCGTTTGTCTAAGTTCACCTAGCTTCGTTATGTGCTGCATAAACTTTTCATCAGATTTGAAATCCATTAATCGTCTATTATCTGGAGCATCTCCCCCATCTAAAGCGATTTCAGTTCCGTAATAAAAATTCGGTATCCCCGGGGATGTTAATAAGTAAGTGATCGCTAGTTTTAAACGAGACGGCGGGTAATACATATTTTCTTTTACAATACGTGCAAATCGCTTTGTTTCTTGATTATCTAAAAACGTAGCGAATTCCTCTTTTTTTCCACTCACATCATATAAAGGTTTCACAGACATATCTGCTTTTGAAAATGACTCTACTATTTTTTTATAGTACTCATTATCTTCCTTTGTCATAATGTGAAAATCTTTCTTTACCTTCTGCAAATCCTTTTGTACTTCATCCCAAAAAGCACGCGGCTTTTTTTCACTATGTATCACATAACTTCCGTCTAAATCGACTTCTTTTATCCACCATTTCATCGAGTCAATTAATTGTTGTTCATTTTCTTCATACGGAAATTGAAAGACAACTTTCATTCCTTTTTTGTGAGCCTCATTTACAAGTTCTTTCACATCATTTTCTGTTCCGAAATGTTCATTTACTTTTTGAAAGTTTCGAACGCTTAATCCATCATACTTTTCACTTTCAAAAAGCGGCGAAAGCATAATAGTAGTAAATCCCATTTCTTTTATGTAGTCCAATCTTTTTATAATCCCACGTATATCTCCGCCCTGATACCCTTCTAAATTACCAACGTCTAACTGTTTGTCATTTTTCGATTCTCCGTTATTAAAGCGATCAATCATAATGGAATATATAACTTCATCTCGCCATTCCCTTTTTTCTTCCGCAAAAGTATGTACTGGTACAAACAAAATAACAGCTAAACAAAAACAAATGAATAGTTCCTTAGTCCATATTTTTTTCACACGCATCCCCCAAACTTCCAATTGTAAGAATATTATACCAATTTTTAGAGCAAATCGCATACGTTGATTTTATTCCTTATTAACAGGCAGTAAGACTCCCACCTCGAAATTCGGCGAGTGCGAGGAAGTTAGGTGGGAGATAACTGCCCGTAAAAGCCCAATTGGTGAAGGCTAATAATCAGTGGAGGATGGACAAAACCCCCACTGATTAAAGTTTCATTTTATTCCCCCCAAATACATTATGTTAGATTTTCTAACATTACCTAGAAAGTTTTCTGAATTTTTAGTTGATTTTTCTTTTTATTTCGAATATGATATGAAACATAACATATAGATGTTATTTTTTCTAACATCATAGGAGGAGAGAGAATGAATACGGGGGATACAGTTTTTATTTTTGTAACGACAGTAATGGTCATGTTGATGACACCAGGATTGGCACTTTTTTATGGGGGTATGGTTCGCAGTAAAAACGTACTCAGCACGACAATGCACAGTTATAGCGCAATGGCTATCGTTTCGATTCAATGGATTGTTATCGGTTATTCTTTATCATTCGGACCAGATTGGCACGGACTTATCGGCAATCTCGATTGGTTCGGTCTAAACGGAGTTACCTACGCACCAAACCCAGACTACTCATCTACTATTCCTCACAATTTATTTATGATGTTCCAACTCATGTTCGCTATTTTAACTCCCGCTTTAATTTCAGGTGCATTCGCCGAAAGAATGCGATTTTCTGCCTTTCTTATTTTTATCCTGCTTTGGACAACAATCGTTTACAATCCTGTCGCTCATTGGGTGTGGGGCGTTGGCGGATGGCTGAGAGAACTTGGTGCGCTAGACTTTGCTGGCGGTAACGTCGTTCACATCACATCTGGAGTTGCTGGTCTCGTATTAGCTATTTTCCTAGGAAAACGAAAAAACATAAGCGGTACCTCTCCTCATCATTTACCATTTACAATGTTAGGCGCAGGCTTACTCTGGTTCGGCTGGTTCGGTTTTAACGTCGGTAGTGCATTATCTTTAAATGACGTAGCTTTAACTGCATTTATTAATACAAATATAGCCGCCGCTGCCGCCGCTTTAACTTGGATGCTTTCTGAATGGTTCTTCCAATCGAAGCCGACTGCGATGGGAGCTGCTTGCGGGGTTGTTTCTGGTTTAGTCGCAATTACGCCAGCTTGCGGATTCGTTACACCTTTCTCCGCTCTTCTTATCGGAGCAATTGGCGGTATATTATGTTTTGGTGCTGTCTTCTTCTTAAAAAACAAATTCGGGTACGACGATACACTTGATGCATTTGGATGCCACGGCATCGGAGGAACTTGGGGCGGTATTGCAACTGGACTATTTGCAACTACTACTGTAAACGGTGATGGCGCTAACGGATTATTTTACGGAAACGCATCTCTCCTTTTCAAACAACTTGTAGCAATCGGCGCAACATATGCATTCACAATCATAATGACGTACGCCATCATTAAAGCGATTAACTTCTTCCTCCCTGTTCGCGTCGATGAGCACGAAGAACAAATGGGGCTTGATATTTCGATGCACGGGGAGAAAGCTTATGAGTATACAGAGAGATCTGTGAACTAAAACTTACAAATATACGAAAAAGGTGTACTCCGTTCTAACACGGGGTACACCTTTTTCGTATATTCATAACAACACAAATATTCCAAACTATTGGTATGCAAATATCTTTATCTATCTATTCATATAAGTATCTTATCTTTTCAATAGCGAATTTAAAACAAGTTGCACAGCAACAGCGTCATCTAAATAACCGATAGGAAAAATGTAATCTGGAATCACATCGACTGATAGAATAAAATAGATGAGAGCACTTCCCATTAAAGCTAGTTCTACAGGTGTCCCCTTCTTTTTCGTAAATCTCTCATACAATTCTTTCAGATCATTAATGAATGGTCCAATACTGCTTACCTTCTGAATCTTCTCGGTAAACCCCTTTTCAATCGTTTCTTGTCCTTCTTCTGTTTGCGAATATTGTTCGTAATTAGCCAATTGTTGCTCTACATTCGCGATACTAAACTTTTGATCATATAACTGTGAAGATTCAAGTAAATGCTCAATGTTATTAATAGATACATGAATATCAGATTGTTCTTCCTGCTTTGTTCCAATAGAATAACCTGCCGCCACAAACAAATCTGCGATCGGAATACCGAGGCAATCTGCAAACTTTTGCAAATGCTTTGGATTTGCTTTTCGCTTACCATTTATAATCATTGAAATAGTAGCAGTATCAATTCCAGTAAGCGCGCTCAGTTTTCGCATCGATAAAGATTTTTCCTTCAGTAATTCTTTTAATAACAACCCAAGATTACTTCTTTCAGTTCCTTCAGACATATTCCATTCCCCTCTATTCATGAGAATAATCATAGTTGTCACATGCAAAATAACTACAACTTCTATACAATTATATTAACAAATTTTTTTGCCAAGTTACAAGATGGGGATTCGTAATATATGTTTACAAAATGTAAACATATATTACGAATCATAAAATAAAGCCATCTCAAAAAATCGAAATTTTTTAAGACGGCTTTTTCTGCGTAGTTTAATAGAGCAACTTATTGCAACCACTTTCTCAATAAAAAAAATATGCTACTACAAACAATATAAGAACTAATAAAAGTGAAAAATGCAACTAGAAATGAATGGTGCAAGGAAAAAGTTAGCACTGTTAATAACGAAGACAAAAAGAATAAATCTAATAAAATAAAATATCCTGAACTTAAAACACTTTCTACTAATTGTAATTCAGCCTCAAGTTCAGAGTACTTCAACCTTTTATAAAGTAATCTCACTTTCGCTCACCTTCTATTCATCTGATGTTAAAAATATCATTCCTTTCTCTTTCTATAAAGTGAAACTTTAATCAGTGGAGGTTATGATCATCCCTGCTGATTATAAGCCCGCAAATAGCGGAATAAATCAATCAAAAAACGCAGCAAACGCAATAATTAATAGTAACGTTCCGCTAATCAATGTTCCAAATTGTCCTAAAGTAAATTTCCCAATACGAACGTGAGCTATCTTTCTCCCTAATGCAACTCCGCCCCAAACTGTTATGAAACTACCAATTGCCGCAGCAACACATATCGCTATCGGATTCAAACCGAATAAACCAGCACCTAATCCGTTCGTTAATGCATTAGCAGACAGACCAATGCCAAGAAAGATGGATTCTACAAATCCGATTCCTCCAGATTCACCTATATTTTTCGTTAAACCATTTATTTCTGTAGATGCTACTTCACCTTCCGCACCTTCAGCTACCACCTTACGAGGAATTGCTAATAATACAATTCGAAGACCAATGACAACTAATAAGAAAGAACCAATGACTACTGGCATAATCCCAGGCAAAATTTTCGAAAGCCATAACCCAAAATAAATCCCGGCCACACTAAACAAAAAGCAAATAACCGAAATGATAAGATTGGAAAAATGACTAATTCGTATGTTGCGAATGCCGTAAGAAATTCCCACTCCCAAGTTATCAATGCTTGATGAAAATGTCAGTGCTAATACCATCATCCATGCTGTCATTTAATTCATTCACTCCTCCGCGCGAAATATATTTTCTGAATATTAAGATAATTAATGCGACATGCATAGTATGGAATGTGAATAAGGGAGATACAAACTCCCTATATTCCTTCCACTTAATCCCCCTCCTCCCTTAAAAGCGAGGAAGAGTGAACCATTTCATTACATTCATACGATTTGCTTTTCCTTTTTCACGAACAGAGTGAAAAATTTCACCAGTGAAAGATCCCATTTTCGTAGCAACCTCTTTTTGCATCGCTTTATTTTCTGATGCCGCTTTTACACTTAAATCTAACGCCTGCTCAAAATGCTCTAACGCTTTTTCCAAATGATAATCTACATCTTTTTCTACAGCTTTATGCATCATGCTTAATCTCCTCCTCTTCATCTTGCGCTTGTTCAGCTGCCGCTTCTATAATTTCTTGTTCATCAGTTGTGTCATCTTCCACATAAGAAAGTTCTTTTTCAAATTGCTTTTGCATCCTATCCATTTTCGCTTCCACAATAATATCTTCTACTTCTTCTTTAATTGTTTCAAAAGTAGACTTCACACCTCTTGCTCCTGATTCAACAAGCGGACGAAGTGTATTTCTTACGACAGGTAATAAAGCCGCACTCGCTAACGCTAAAGTAGATCCAATAACAACTTTTCGTATCATTTTCATTGCTCCTTTACACTGTTTTTAATAATGCAGATTCAGAAACTATCGGCTTTACTAGATTATTATTCTTATATGAAACTAAATTAATAATAGGCTTCGAAATTTTAGATACTGTACCCGCTACGAGAAGAACAGGTATCCATTGCGTCAGTGTTAACGGAACGGTATGGAATATACGAGCTAACGGCGGTACATATATAGCTGATAACAATACGAGCCAAGACGTTCCTAACGCTGCAATAAAGAAACGGTCTTTTGACCAATCGCGAATTGTTTCTTCTGATCCCTCTTGTCTCCAGGAGAAAGTTTGAATGAGCTGTCCGGCAACTAAAGCCGCAAACGCTGATGTTTGCGCTACTGGAAGAGGTACTCCAGCCGCTAAACTAATACCAAATACAGCGAGCGAACCTACCCCAAGCAATACTCCTCTTGTCACAACTTTTTTATACAATTCTTTATCAACAATATCTTGGCGTTTCGTTTGCTTCGTTTTGTTTCCAGGGTTTACAGCTAAAATCATCGCTGGTAAAGCATCGGTAATAAGATTCATTAATAAAATTTGAATTGGCACTAACGGAATCGGCATTCCTGCAATAACAGCCGCACTCGTCACTAATACTTCCGCTAAATTCCCCGTTAATAAACAACCAACTGCTTTGCGAATGTTTCCGATGATCGTTCTACCTTCTTTTACCCCTTCAACGATTGAACCAAAATGATCCTTTTTCAAAATTAAATCAGCAACTTCTTTCGTTACTTCTGTTCCGGTTTGCCCCATCGCAATACCAACATTCGCCTTTTTTATAGCCGGTGTATCATTTACACCATCTCCAGTCATAGCCACGATTTGACCGTCAGCTTGGAATGCAGTTACAATTCGTAATTTGTGAGCCGGGGTCACACGAGCAAAAACAGATGTACTTTTTACAACTTCTTTTAATTCCTCATCTGTCATGTTATCAATTTCTAATCCCGTTAAAACACGATCTTCACGATTCCAAATTCCAGTTTGTTTCGCAATAGAAATCGCTGTAGTCGGATGATCTCCCGTAATCATTACTGGCTTGACACCTAACTCAATCGCTTCATGAATACTCTCTTCCACTTCAGGTTTCGGCGGATCAACCATACCGACTAACCCAACAAAAATAAGATCATCATTTTCGTTAGCACTGTACGCAAAACCTAATACTCGTAATGCCTGTTCCGCAAATTTTTCATTTTGTTGTAAAACGACTTCTTTTTCCTTATCACATAACGGATATATTTGACCGTTATCTTGATACCATTTACAACGAGGAAGAATTGCCTCTACAGAACCTTTCGAGAACTTATACAACTCTTCGTCGTTACTCTCTTTACAAACAACACTCATAATTTTCGTCTCAGAATCAAACGGTTCTTCATGATGGCGTTCAAATGACGCCATATCTTCATGCAGCACACCCGCTTTAGAAGCTAAACTTAATAAAGCTCCTTCAGTCGGGTCACCTTTCACAACCCATAGGTCATCTTCCTGCTCTAATTTACTATTGTTACAAAGGACACCAATTTGAAGAATGCGAGCTAAATCAGGATTTTCTAGCGGCATATTTCCCGTTTCATGATAAATAGCATCTTCTACATCCATATCTACAGAAGCAGCAACTTTAGATGAAGTTACATCCGCAATCGTCCCTACTGGTTCATACCCATTACCCGTTACACTCCATAAACGATTTGGCGTAGCAATTACTTTAACAGTCATTTCATTTTTCGTAAGAGTTCCCGTTTTATCAGAACAAATAACCGTTGTTCTACCAAGCGTTTCTAAACTTGAAAGCTTCCGAACGAGCGCATTTTGCTTTTGCATACGGAATATACCCGCACTTAAAGCAATCGTAATCATAATTGGCAAGCCTTCTGGAACAGCAGAAGCAGTAAGAGCAACTGACGTTGTAATCATTTGCGTAATTGGCAGTCCCCTAATTAGACCCGCTACAAGCACAAGACCACCAGCTACAAATGCCCCTTTAATAAATGTTTTACTAATAGATGTCACCTTTTGCTGTAATGGCGTAGGCTCTGTTTCCTCCCCTTTCATTAAGGAGATCATATAGCCCATCTCTGTACGCATACCTGTTTCCACTACGATTGCCACCACTTTACCGCGTGTTACGGACGTCCCCATAAAGAGCATATTGTTTCTCTCTGCTAACGAACATTCTTCTAGCATAGCGTCAGCTTTCTTTTCAACTGGAAGTGATTCTCCCGTTAACATCGCTTCATTAATTTCTAAGTTCCAAGAGTTAACAACGCGAAGATCAGCAGGTACACGGTCTCCCGCTTTAAGGCAGACGATATCCCCAGGAACGAGTTCACTACTTGATATTTCTATTTCCGCTTCTTCCCTTATTACTTTACAAATAGGAGCGCGGAATTGATTTAAAGCCTCAACTACCTTTTCCGCCTTCCGTTCTTGAAGCGTCCCAATTATTGCATTTACAACGAGAATTGTCCCCATTGCTAATCCATCAAACCACCCACCAGATATAACAGATAATCCGGCTGCTCCAAGTAAAATAAGCGATGTAAATTCTTTAAATTGGCCCATAAATGATGCAATCCAAGGAACTGACGGTTTCGGTTCAATTTGATTCATTCCGTATTCTTCTTTTCGCGTATTCACTTGTGCATCACTTAATCCATATTGTTTCTCAACTTGTAATCTATTCATCACTTTTTCTTGATTAAATGTATACCACGGAATTTGATCTTGTTTAGCAGGAATCACTTTTTGCTGAGAAGAAACCATTTTCGACAGTTCTCCATAAGAAAATATCTTCTCGCTCATTCTTTTCGCCCTAGATAAGAACGTTAACGATAAAGCATTTGCAAATAAGGCGATTACAGGTGCTGTGAATATAGACCAAACTGCTAACATCTCTCCCACCACATTCCACACTTTCGCTGCGCGGAAATGCTCATTCACCAACATATTGATTCGGTTTGCATACGCTGTAGATTGAGAGATATTTTTTATTTCTTCAAATGATATAGACGAAAAATCGGTATTTTGATCAGTTGCAAATAATACCTCTTCTCCATTTGAACGAAGCAATTCCACCCGTTTGGTAGCATCACCCTGCTGCCAGCTATCATCCACACCATATTGAGAAAGAATGTTACGATTTACATGTAAACTATTTTGCAAAACGCCTATACTCCACTTATTTTTACGTAACCCATTGACTACTTCTTTGAGTTCAGGAATAATGGTAACCTTCGATCCAACTAATAGACCGCAGCATTTTTTATTTTTAGCGACGAACTGAACTTGAAAACCTTCTTTTTCAAGTCTCTTCGCTTCCAGCTCATACGCACTTATATCTACACCATTTCGCTCGGCAAAATCTTTACTTCCGAAAAAGGAAGTTATCCCTTGAATTTCACCTTTTATCCCTTCATTCTCTACTTGAACTTCAAACGCCTTTCTTAACGTTCTTCCAGTTTTCGCCGCCTGTTGCACGACTTCTTCTTTCCAAACATGCTCACTTTTTTCAATAAGAGAAGCGGCTGTGCACCAAACTTGCCCGTCATTTTCATCTTGTGAAATACAACTCATTCCCTCTGCTGAGACCTGGAATATACGAGATGTATCATCCAATACTATCGTTTTTGTCCGAGACAATTGCGATAACGACCCACCACTCGGAATGACATATCCTCTTTCTCTTGCAACAAGATCACCTTGTCGCCACGCATATTCTGCCGATGAGACAGCTGGTTTGGGATTAGCAGCTAATAAAACTGCCATTCCGCGCAAAGGATTTCTAGTGAAAGCCCAAGTTGCTCCACCAAAAATCATTCCCCATTTTGATTGTTTTTCACTATAGGCTTTAATCTCCGGAGAAAGGAGATTTTCTTTATACACTTCATTTTCTTCGTTTATGTTTGCTTGACTACGCTTCCAGTTTAAGTAGTTTAATAGACTAAGACCGGCAAGCACGACAATATTCTCCCGTGCGAGCGCAAGTGCAAGTGTTCCTACACCAAGCACAAGATCAGAATTCATCTTTTTGCTAGCAACCATTTTTTTGAATCCTCGCTTCAAGAACGGATAACCCGTCACAACAGATAAAGCTCCAGATACATAAAAAAGACCAGGACTTCTAGCTAAGGCAGATCTACCCATAAATAATTGTTTTATGCCGAAAGCACCTAACCCAACAATCGAAAGTGCTAACGGTAACGGCACACCTTCATCCTTTTTGCTATGAACCGTGTCATTATTACGAGAAACTACACTAGATGAATAATCTATTAATTCCTTCTTTTCTTTACTGCTATTTGTACTAGTTTTCTTTCGCTTGGTCACTTGTTCTTCTATAAGTTGAATTATTTTGCAAATGTTATGTAGAGAGGTCTTGTTGATATCGTAAGTAATAAGGGCTCTTCCTGTAGAAATTGAGGGACTTACTTGATAAATACCTTCCGCTTGACTAAATCGGTCTAATATCAAGTTCGCCATGTTCTTGTTGTATTTTAGCTTGTAAATTTCAATTCGAATTCTTCCAGGTAACGATCGTATAAATCTCGTTTTTAATGATTTACTTTGCATCATCATCCTCCTTATCGTCTTGAAGGAAGTAAAAAGGTTTATTGCTCATGTGGTACTTAAGGACTGACAGGCAAATTTTCATAATCTATATTTTGCTCCGAATGATACGCATTTACACGAGAAACCCATTTTTCCTGGAATTTAGAAATTGTATTTGGAACAGCTTCTACCGCTCCTAAAATTGGTGATACTGTTCTCACAGCCACTTTACGTGCCGCTTCTTTCACTTTTGGTAAAGCTTCTTCCATTTCTGAACCAGCACTTTGAATTTGTTCTTTCGCACCAAGAAAAGCTGATACTGTTTTTACTGCTAGTTTTCGTAATCCTTTCCTTGCTTTTGGCGATGCCAATATAACCGCTGCTACCCCAATCGCTATACCAATTGGAGATTTCATAAATCGAAACATATTCATTTCTCCTCACTTAAAGTTATTTCGAATCTTTAAAACGAACAATTCATATACAATTAAGTAACCTTGTAAACCATTTCATCACATCCCTTATTTTGTAAAAAGTATATAAAGAGTATATATTTTTGTTTGTGTTATTTCAACGATTTATTAGTTTTTTGTAAATCTTATGTTAATTCTGAAGATTTTTTTTGTAAATACTTCTATTTCTACGTAATGGGATAAGTAATATATTCCATAAACTTTTCTTACTCAATTGTTGAGATTTTGTTGAGAATTCATTTTGTATTTTTACAAATTATAAACAAGGACATGCACTTTTACGAAACAACTTTTATATACTATAAAAAACACTATAAGGAGTGATTTTCATGAGCTTATCCTACTGGAAATACGCTATCCTCAATCACATCACTGTAAATTTCCGCACCTTCTTATTCAATATTACTGTCGCTATTTTAGGTGAAATCGCACTCTTTCTTGTCCTAAGTTTTATTCCAAAAAGACTTCATAAATTTTTCGCATAAAAAAGCCTGAGTTCCTATTGATGTAGAACTCAGGCCACTTAGTTTTATTAAGTAAAAGGAAATTATTACACTTATCGTTTTTGCTATATAGCGAAATTTATACATATAATTTATTCGCATTTGCGCTCATGTATACCCCATCTAGTATTATAGAAAATATATCAACGATTTTTTAAATATACCGATCGTTTCCTTCTATGTATATCGACTTTTCGACACAACATATCGATTTATCTGCAAAATTCTACGTAACTCAAACGAGAAATACCTCTGCACAACTTATGAATCACCGTACTTACTTTTGTTCAAGCTTAATATAATAAGAAACGCAATCGCTATTACAGCTAAAAAGCGAACTGGATTAAACGGTGTCCCTACCGTTTCATTAAACCGATGATAAATAAAAGGTATCATCTCAAGTACCATTAACCCCATCGCAATTTGAAACGTCTCAGCCATCGCTTTATTTTTTATAAACGCGGCGCGCTCATCACCCTGTTTCCCGATTGTTATAAACATTTTTACAATAGCAAATACTACGAATAAAAATACACATGCAGCAATAATAAAAATAGCAACATTCATAAAATACACCTCTTATATGTAAAATTCATTTGACAAAAGTATAACATCTTTTACATATAATGCAAAAAAACTTTTACATAAAAAGACGACCGAAAATTCTTCCAGTCGTCTTTTCCTATTTATCCCGCTATTTGCGGGCAGTAAGATCCCCCACCTCAAAATTCAGCGAAAGCGAAGAAGTTAGGCGAGGGATTAACTGCCCATAAAAGCCCGATTTGTGAAGGCTAATAATCAGTGGGGATGCCCCCCACTGATTAAAGTTTCACTTTACTTCGGAACATTCCCTACATACTGCGTAATGTCAACATTTAACGCCCCTGCTAAACGCATGCCGTACTCTTGATCTGCACGGAAGAAGTTACAAACAGCTAATAATTTCGTGCGCTCATTTACGTCTTTTAAGTCGTTTGTTAAGTTTGCAATTAAGTTGTCTTGCTCTTCTTTAGAGAATGAACGGTAACGCTCACCCGCTTGTTTGAAGTCATTTGGTTTCTCAATTTTTTCACGAGATACGTAGCCTTCTACTTTCATAGTTGAATCGCGGTAAGCCCGATCTTCAACCGGATTTTCTGTATGACGGCTCGGTTCGTAGTTTACTGTAGATGGGTTTTGATTTACTTGCATTGCACCATCACGTTGTTGGTTATGAACAGCTGCGTATGGGCAGTTTACAGGAATTTGTAAGTAGTTTGCACCAAGGCGATAACGCTGTGTATCTGGGTAAGAGAATAAACGCCCTTGTAATAATTTATCTTCAGATGGTTCGATGCCATTTACAGTTGCACTTGGAGAGAACGCCACTTGCTCTACTTCTGCGAAGAAGTTTTTCGGGTTACGATTTAACGTCATCGTCCCTACTTCAATTAATGGGAAACGATCTTCTGGCCATACTTTCGTTGGATCTAGTGGATCGAAGTCTAAAGAGTCCGTTTCATCTAGTTGCATTACTTGTACGTGTAAATCCCACTTTGGATAATTTCCTTTTTCGATTGCATCGAATAAATCACGAGTTGCATGGTTGAAGTCTTTTCCTTGTACTTGCTCGACTTCTTTTGCACTTAAGTTACGCACACCTTGCTGTGGCTTCCAATGATATTTAATGTAAACAATTTTACCTTCTGCATTAATCCATTTAAATGAATGTACGCCGAAACCTTCCATTTCACGGTAGTTTGCTGGTGTACCATAATCAGAAAATACCCATGTCATCATATGTGTAGATTCTGGAGTTAACGTCATGAAATCCCAGTAACGATCTGGCGTTTGAACATTTGTATCAGGCGCTGGCTTTAAAGAATGCACCATGTCAGGGAATTTAATTGCGTCACGAATGAAGAAAACTGGTAAATGGTTACCTACGATATCGTAGTTTCCTTCTTCTGTGTAGAATTTAACAGCGAAACCACGAGGGTCACGAGCTGTCTCTGGGGAGCCTTGACCATGAATAACCGTTGAGAAACGAACGAATACAGGTGTTTCAGTTCCTTCATTTTGTAAAAACGCTGCTTTCGTATATTGCTTCATGCTGTTTTTCGTTACGAATACACCGTGAGCACCTGCACCACGTGCATGCACAACACGCTCCGGAATACGTTCACGATCAAAGTGAGCAAGTTTTTCTACTAAATGATAGTCTTCTAACAATACCGGTCCACGGCGACCAGCTGTACGAGAGTTTTGGTTATCTCCAACTGGAGCACCTTGGTTTGTTGTTAAGCGATTATTTGGATTCATCAGGGGGATCCTCCTCTTTCTTTCTTCCTTAGTAATCATTATTTATTTAAAATTATTATAAACTAATTATTATTCAAAATTAAATCCTTGTCAACTATTTCCTTCATTTTTTTGGAAACAATTTCAGCTAAACAATCAATAAATACAGATTGTGAATTGGGCATATTTAGTCTAAAATATGCGGCATTTAATTCATCAGTTACAACTTTATCTTCATAATCGTTGTCATATAAAACTTCTAAATCGAGCAATGTGTTTTAAACCTAAGTAACAAACAAATTCATACTCTGTAAACATTTTATTCATTGAATCTGTTAATTTATGCGCCTGCTCTTTCGTTATTTTCACAATTGGTGAAATTCCACCAATTGCTTTATACCGTCCGATTAAATTTTGGAGCGCTGCTTCAGACGGCTTACGCCCGTGACGAATGTGAGTGTACATCATCTAATGACTCCGGCGTTCCATACGCCATCACAAGCAAACCTAGTTTCTTCTTCGTCATCTATATAACACCTCAATTTTGGAAATGAGAATCTTTTTCAAGAACATTTGTTTCCAAGTATAACAAGCAATAATAAATACGTCAAAATAATAATTCTAAATAAATATTATTTCTAATATAATTTTGAATTTTATATGACAATTCATTTAATAAAAAAGCGACTTACATATATTTTGTAAGCCGCCCTTTCCCCTATTCTTTAATATTTACCCCATACTCTTTAAACCAAACATGAATTTGCGCTAAATGAGCTAAAAGTTGCGGCCCAGTCATTAATTGTCCAAACCACGGTTTTTGAAATGCACTGCCGCCAGACTGGATCAATCCGCTCAATTGCTCCTTATCGAACAATTCATGCAAAATTGAGCCTTTATCCGTTAATAAATCTTGGAGCCATACTGTTACTGCTTTCGTATAGTGCGGATTATGCGTTTTCGGATACGGACTTTTCTTTCTATATAATATATCATTTGGAAGTAATCCTTCTAACGCCTTACGCAATAGACCTTTTTCGCGGTTTTTATACATTTTCATTTCCCAAGGAATATTCCACGCATATTCGACAAGTCGGTGGTCCGCAAATGGAACACGTACTTCTAAGCTTGCCCCCATACTCATACGGTCTTTTCTGTCTAATAATGTTGTCATAAACCATACCATGTTTAAATAAAATAATTGTCGCCTCTTCGCTTCTAATGGGCTTTCTCCCTCTAAAATAGGAACTTCTTGAATAGATTCTTCATAGCGTTGTTGTACATATTGTTGTAAATTTAATTTATTTCTCCATTCTTTCTTCAGAAGTTGTTCACGCGCTTCTGTAGAACGCATCCACGGAAATGCACTTGATTGTAAATCATCTTCTCTATAAAACCACGGATAACCGCCGAATATTTCATCTGCACATTCTCCAGATAAACCGACGACAAAATCTTGTTTTATTTCACGGCAAAACCATAATAATGAAGAATCAATATCTGCCATACCAGGCAAGTCGCGAACGAGTACTGCTTCTGTTAAATACTGTGCTAGTTGTTCATTAGAAATGACGCAGCGATGATGAATTGTTTGAAACGTCTCTGTCATTAAATTAATAAATGGTGCATCTGAATTTGGCTGAAACGCATTCGCTTTAAAATATTTGTCGTTATCTTCATAGTCAACAGAATACGTGTGCAATTGACCTTTCCCTGATCTTTCATATTCTTTTGCGGCAATTGCAGTGATAGCACTTGAATCTACACCGCCTGATAAAAAAGTGCATAGTGGTACGTCAGAAACTAATTGTCTCGTAATCGCATCTTGTAATAAAAAACGAGTTTTCTCTACTGTTTCTTCAAATGAATCTTCATGTTTTTTACTTTCTACATTCCAATATCTCCATATGCATAAACCGTCTTTTGAGAACGTCATTGCATGACCCGGACGCAGTTCTTGAATACCAGCATATACACCGTGACCAGGCGTTCTAGATGGTCCGAGGCCAAATATTTCTGACAACCCTTCTAACGTTACTTCCGCCTTCACATCTGGATGCGCTAGTATCGCTTTTAACTCTGAACCAAATAATAATCGTCCGCTATCATATTTATAAAAAAGCGGTTTTACACCTAATCGATCTCTGGCAATAAAGACTCGTTCATTTTTCTCATCCCATACTGCAAACGCATATATACCGTTTAAATGATCGACACATTCTTCTTTCCATTCAATATAAGATGCCAATAGTACTTCTGTATCGGAATGCCCTTTAAATGTATAACCTCTTCTTAATAACTCTTTGCGAATATCTTCTGTATTGTAGAGCTCTCCGTTATAGCAAATCGCATAACTCGTTTCGTCTTTTAAACAAGTCATGGGTTGTTTACCACCTTCAGGATCTACAACGATTAACCGTTTATGCCCAAATGCGACGTTCCCTTTAATCCAAACTTTATTATCATCTGGACCGCGTTTCGCTAGCGTTTCCGCCATCTTCGTCACGATGTCCCTTTCCCCTTCTAATGAGCGTTTATAATCCACCCATCCTGTAATCCCGCACATAAGAATCATCCTTCCTAATCTAATATCTGTTTCTGAACGTGCAGTAATCCCCACCCTATGAGTGCGGATACATAAAAACAACAAACTTGACGATAACTAACTATCCATATATGGAATAGCAGTTTCACAGTGTAAAGCGTGTTTTATTGTATGCCCATCTATCTTTAGGTGTGTCTAGTTATAAAGAACGTACGAACTGTCCATAACAAGAATAACTATTTCTATAAAAGGAGAAATGAACTATGATACAACGCAAACATATTTTGTATAACCAACCGCGCGCTCATACAGTCGGTAATGTAGAATATATAAACAAAGAATGGGTATTCTTTGATGATGAAAATGATGAGGCTTTTCTATTAGAAGATATTGCTGAAGATGGTTTTGAAATTTTATATAACAACAATTGGCTACCAGCTCGTTTTTATGAACAAGACATATTACAAATTGCAAATGAACAACATTCTCTCCAAAACGGGGAAATGATACGAATTCGAAAAAAATTACTTCTTAGCTATAATGAATGGCTTGAGGAATTACCTGACTCTGTCTTTACATTATTAACCGAATCATTGCAATCACTTAATTACTCTTTATATGATTGCATGTATTGTCATAATTATTTATCATTCTTGCCGAAAGATGAAGCAGGTGAAGGAGTAAATATTCTTTTATTCGATAACGACGAAATGATTTGTACATTGCAGCATCATTTTGTACGCCACTCTTCCTCTAATAAAAATATTTTGCGATTTACGAAAGTAAACGGAGAAGAGTTACATATCGATGCGACATAAAGTAAAAAACCACCTTATAATCTCCCAAACATGTGAGATTATAAGGTGGTTTTATTTTTATTTGAATACGTACCAGCCAAGCGGTAATTTTAGTCCTAAGTAAAATACCGCGACTAGTGCAACAATAAATAATCCCCAAAATGCCCCTGTTGCTTTGTTCTTGCTCATTTTCACAAGAACCATTTCCATTCCAGCGATTACTAATATACCAGCTAGCATTTTCATGCCGTACCACATGTGCATGCTACCTGTTGCCGTCTTCACAATACTCATGTACAACATGAAACCTGTCACAATAATGATAATGTACATAAGGCGAAGCCCCATATGTACACCTTTACCTTTTCTTCCTGCTGAATAAAGTGAATACGCAACGAAGAATAAAATTAATCCTAACGCCCATGCTGTAATATGCATATGTACCATCGTATCCCTGCCTCCTCTTTTCACACTTTTTCACTCTATATGATAACATGTTCATTTATTTTCAGGAAATGTTTCGCTTTTTTATATTTAAATGCTATAATATTTAGAGTATTTACAAACTTCTTGTAATAACAAAAGGGGGAACAATCATGATTCAAACTAAGGATATTATCGAACTTACAGACACATACGGGGCAAATAACTACCATCCACTTCCAATCGTTATTTCTAAAGCAGAAGGCGTTTGGGTAGAAGATCCTGAAGGAAACCGCTATATGGACTTATTAAGTGCATATTCTGCAGTAAACCAAGGTCATCGTCATCCAAAAATCATTAACGCTTTAATTGACCAAGCTAATCGAGTGACGTTAACTTCTCGTGCTTTCCATAGCGATCAATTAGGTCCTTGGTACGAAAAAGTTGCGAAACTAACAAATAAAAATATGGTACTTCCTATGAATACAGGCGCAGAGGCTGTTGAAACTGCAATTAAAACAGCTCGTCGCTGGGCTTATGATGTGAAAAAGGTAGAAGCAAACCGTGCAGAAATCATCGTTTGTGAAGATAACTTCCACGGACGTACAATGGGTGCTGTTTCTATGTCATCAAACGAAGAGTACAAGCGCGGCTTCGGTCCAATGCTTCCTGGCATTATTGTAATTCCTTATGGTGATTTAGAAGCGTTAAAAGCTGCGATTACACCAAATACAGCTGCATTCATTTTAGAGCCAATCCAAGGTGAAGCAGGAATTAACATTCCACCAGCTGGTTTCTTACAAGAAGCTTTTGAAGTATGTAAAAAAGAAAACGTTTTATTCGTAGCAGATGAAATCCAAACAGGCTTAGGCCGTACGGGTAAAGTATTTGCTTGCGACTGGGACAATGTAACTCCTGACATGTACATACTTGGTAAAGCACTTGGCGGCGGCGTATTCCCAATCTCTTGTGTTGCAGCAAACAGCGACATTTTAGGTGTATTCGAGCCAGGTTCTCACGGTTCTACATTCGGTGGTAACCCACTTGCATGTGCTGTTTCTATTGCAGCTCTTGAAGTATTAGAAGAAGAAAAATTAACAGAGCGTTCTCTTCAATTAGGAGAAAAATTAGTTGGGCAATTAAAAGAAATTGATAACCCAATGATTACTGACATTCGCGGTAAAGGTTTATTCATCGGTATCGAATTAAACGAGCCAGCTCGTCCTTACTGTGAACAACTAAAAGCAGCTGGGCTATTATGTAAAGAAACACACGAAAACGTAATTCGTATTGCACCACCTCTAGTAATCTCTGAAGAAGATTTAGAGTGGGCGTTCCAAAAAATTAAAGCTGTACTATCTTAATCATAGTGAGGTTGTCCTAAATATAGGACAACCTCTTTCTTTTTTTAGTAGTTTATCGTAAAATAAAATTGAATATTCTGTTTTTGTTAAAAAGGGGGGTAACTGTATGCTATTGAAATACGGTAAACATATTAACAATTTAGCTACAATTTTTATTTCTATGACATTCATCGGCTTCATATTATCTACAACTTTACTCAGTCATTATTCAACTCCTAATACATTCACACTACTCAAAACATCATTTTGGGCTGCTGTTTTCCTTACAATTATCGGTTTTGGCCGTGAGAGAAGCGCACTTGCAGTTATGCTAATTGGAATTTGTACTTTAGCATTAATCGGATTGTATATTTTCGCCATTATAGATTACTCCGTTAATCCACGCCCATAGAAAAGAGCTATCTTTTCACAAGATAGCTCTTTTTTCATTTCACTATATTTCTTAACGTACCAATTCCCTCTACTGTAATAACAACTTCATCACCAGCATGTAAAAACTTCGGTGGTGTAAAACCTTTACCAACACCAGCTGGTGTCCCTGTTGCAATGATATCTCCTGGCTCTAATGTCATGCCTTTACTTATAGTTGAAATAATTTCTTCTACTGAAAAAATCATTTCTCTCGTATTTGAAGTTTGCCTTACTTCTCCATTTACCACTGTTTCAATGTGTAATGCATTCGGCGTTCTAACCATCGATTTATGAATTAAATACGGTCCCATCGGACAAAATGTATCGAAACTTTTCCCTAGGAAAAATTGTTTATGTTTCCTTTGAATATCCCGAGCAGTTACATCATTTATAACTGTATATCCAAAAACATGATCAAGAGCTTTTTCTATTTTTATTTGTTTCCCTCGCTTACCGATAACGATTGCTAGTTCACCTTCGTAATCAAGTTCATTCGTCGCGTGAGGGTGACCATTAATTTGCTCATCAATTCCAATCACTGTTGTTGGCGCCTTTGTAAAAATCATTATATTTTCAGGGATAGACTCTACTCCGCCCATTTCTACCGCATGCTCACGATAGTTCTTTCCAACACAAAGAATATTTTTTCTCGGCCTTGGAATCGGTGCTAATATTTTCACCTCTGCTAACGGATAATACGCCGATCCCGCATTTTCCTTCGCCCAATTTACAATGTCGCACACTTTCTCAAGACATTCGCTTCCTCTTTCAATACACTCTAACATGGTAATAGGGATAGTAACCTTTTCCCCTTTTTGTCTTTGCGCTTCTCTTAAATGTAATACTTTTTCTTCCTCTTCATCCACAATACCTACAAATACCTTTTCTTCTTTCTTCGCCGTTACAAAACGCAACATTCCCACTCTCCATCCTAAAACTCATACCCTATAATTGTATTCGCATCCTTAAGAAAAAAACCTTCTTATACACGCTAATTTTTACAATATTCAACCATTCTTACATTTGTTCCTCATCCGTTATTTGACATAAAATGTAGAAATTATACTTTTTTTAGCGAAGATGTTTCTTTTTTATGGGATTTTTGTATAATATGTACTACATATATACATAAAATTTATTGAGAGATGGAGCCGATTTCAATGTTTGAGCAAGCTATCGAAAAAAAACGCGAAAAAATGATCTATTTTGCTGAACGCTACGGAATGACTTCTCAAAAAACAGTGGATTGTAGCCAGGAACTGGACAGGCTCTTAAATGTTGTTTGGCCTATACACACAGATTGCACACACACTCAAATGTTCGAAACACATGCGCAATAACGCATGTGTTTCTTTTATTTCAAAAAAATACACATTTTATTGAAAACGCCCATACAATAGTAGAAAAGAAAATTTTAAAAACGAAAGGTGTTTTGTATGCCAGCTATGGTCGGACATATTCGTATCGTTAATATTGGATCAAGTGGTATTTTTCATATTGGAGATGTATTTGCGATTAGGCCTATTAGTTATTCACGCGCTTTTGCCGGAGCCGGTTCATTTAATGTTGGGGATAACATCTCTGTCTACAATTATCAAAGCTCAACGACTGTCAATGATTCAGATGTAATTGATCAAGCAATAATCGGTTCGAACTAAAGGAGGCGATTGCATTGAATTTTTATGTGAACCAAAGTATCATCATTAACAGCATTAAAATCGATAGCATTACGACCTCTTCCGTTTTTCAAATTGGAACTGCAGGTAGTATTAAGGCTCTTTCTAAATTCTCAAATTCTGGCGGATTTACAGAACCTCTTCGCCCTTTAAGTGCGAAAGGACAAATTATTTCTATTAAACCTTCAACTAGTTCTTCTTAGACCATCCTTATCATAAATATATAGCAGTACTATCCCCTCCCTATTGAAAAGGAGGTTTCACAAAATGAATCAAGATATATACACTTACCTACACCAACTTCAGCAAGCTCTCCAAATACAGCAGCAAACTATTCTAAATCTCGAAGAACAAGTTCGCCTACTACAAGAAGAGCTTAATGAGTTAAAAAGTCGCCCCTCCTCTTCTATAGGAAAAGTGGAATATAAATTCGATCAATTAAAAGTAGAAAATTTGAACGGTACTTTAAATATTGGCTTGAATCCATTTTCAACAAAAGGGCAACAAATTGAAGATTTTCAAGTAGATACAGAAACATTAAAAGTAAATCCTGAAACAGAAACAAATCCAGACTTTTATCAAGGTATCCTTCAAGAAATGCATCGCTATTTAGATGAAGAAGCATATAGTCGAATTCTCCATTTTGAACAAGAAGAGAGAACGCCGCTTGATGAGATGTATCGACAAATGATGGTGGATGACATAAAAAAACAGATGGAACATAGACTTCCGTATTATTTATCACAAGTTCAATCGTATGAGGGTATCTCCTCAGATCCCGATTATTTACGAGACGTCATTATTCAAGCAATGAAACAAGATATTGACAAAGCTTTTCTTTCCTTTATTCAACACATACCAGGCAATTTCCGAAAGGAGTAAGTATGTATGAATTTAAATGTTGTAAACCGCGAATTAAAAGTAGGGCAGATTAAAATGAACGGGGTTTCTTCTTCCTCATTATTTTTAATTGGAGATGCAAATTTTCTCATCCTTTCTTCAATTCTTGATACGCCATTCGAATCCGTTACAGAGGGACCATTTGTACCATTAGTAACAGATGTCCCTCCGACTCCAGGTTGAGGAGAGGAAAAATTATGCTCCGTCATACTTCAATTGTACAAAATGTTTCTATCATTTCTATGGGGGTTTCAGCCGTCTTCCAGGCCGGGGATGCTAATCAAATAGAATTAAAAAATAGAGCGCTTATCGTTCATCGAGAAATCCCTTGTTATATAAAAGGTGAAGGTCGTTTTGATGCGTTTGAAATCTTTACAGATGAACACATTACAATTCCAAAGCGAACAACAGATGTAAAAATGAATATTGTAAATGAGTGCCCTTTTATTGAAGTAAATGATGTTCACTTGCGAACGCTTTTAAATTCCGCGTGCTTCCAAATCGGCAATGTTGACTATGTTTTTAATAATTCTCGTACGCTACAAATCCGCCAATTTATTACTGATGAACCTTCCTCTAAATAATTCATATAGTAATTAAAAAGCTTAGCAAAGTAGGTGGATGGTATGCCTTCGATTGTAGGAAATCTCGTCGTTCAAAACAGTAACGGCTCTTTCAACTTAGGAGATTTTTATAACGTGTCTCCGAAAGAAAATACGAAAGCTTATAACGGATCTGGGGCTTCCAATGTCGGATTTGTCGTCAATACTTTTAACGGCGTTAGCGCAACAAATACATTTGATTCTGATGTGGCAGATCAAGATCAGATTGGAACAGCGTAAAAAAGAAACAGCCTTAGCTCTATTTTGTGTAGAGCTAGGGCTGTTTCTTTTAATTTTAACATCTTACATATTTACGTTTGAATCCGAGTCTTCCTCTATCAAGTTCTTTATGAATACTTTCGTAAGCATTTAGAAAACTGCTTTTTTTGTTGTCCCGTTTTAGCTCCACTATGCCTACTTCCTTTGCAGTTTCAACTGCCTTTTCATGTAGCGGCACATATGAAATCCCCACAGTGTTTAGAAAATTATTCATAGCGGATTTCGTTCGTTCTGGCGCATCGTGAATTGTATTTTTCACAACTTCTAGCATACTGGTAATCTTACTTCCGGAAAATTCATTGTCTTTTCGATTCCCTAAAAGCCAGCAGTAGCAACTCCAGCCCGTGGACATTCTTAGTTCGTCACCACTTGCAATCCATTTATCAGCAACGTCTTGTGCAAAATCTGATTCTGATAAAGTTACTGCCACCACATAATCGGACAGCATATAAAAGTACGCCCCATCCATCCAACGATCAAAATCCGATTCATTCATAATTTTTGGGTCTGCAATAATGCCTGCAAAGTACATTGCATCGTAGTTACCTGTGGCATACAGCTCTTCAGCTAAACTTTGATTTATTTTTATTTTCTTTGCGATTGGTTTCATAGCACCTGTAGCTACGCCAAAAAGTGGATCCTTTGCACCATTGGATATGTATATTTTTTTAGTTCGTTCCTTGCCGAGAGTTTCAAGCTCTTGCATTACTGTTTCAAAATCCATAGTGTTGCACTTCCTTCCTTAATATTATAATCAATTCGATTATATAAACTAATCATTAGTTAAGATGCTACTCCTCACTAATGATTAGTTTTTCTTTATTGAAATGATAATCCCTTATCTTCTAAAGCCGCTCTCAATTTAGGTAAAGATGCTGGTCCTATACCGTGCAGTTTCAAAATTTCTTTTTCACTATACTTTGAAAGTTCTGCTTCAGTCTTTATTCCATGGTGCTCTAACGCTCGCCTTGCTGGTGCTGAAAGAAGAGAAAGAAAGCCTTCTTTTGGCTTTCTCTCTTTCTCACAGGTTGGGCAAGTTGGACAATCGCTACTTTTGTAGTACTCGTGTCCTTGATCACAAGTTCTTAACGTCGCCATAGTCCATAACCCCTTTCTAAGCTCTATTCGTCAATATTTACAACATGATTTCCATCAAAGAAATATAAACATTTCTCTTTCACAGGATGTTTTAAGCTTTTCTCGAGTGCTTTTGCATATAGTGAAAGCTGTACTTTGTATCGGTCTTCTAAAATTGGTTTCGCTTGATCAAATCCGCCTGGGAACTTTCCTTCAATCGTATCTGTTTTAAAGTCGATTAAAGTAATTCCGTCTTCCTCTTCGATCATGCAGTCGATAACCCCTTGGACAAGTATTGATTCGCCTTTCTTCCCTTGCCAATCTTGATACGCTTCTTCTGCTGAAAGCATCATCGTAAATGGTACTTCGCGCTCAACACTTTTTGCTGCTAATAACCTTTTACCTAAGTCACTGTCAAAGAATGAAATTACCTTTTCAATCGCTATTTCTTCAGCTTGTTCAAATGTTAATAGTTCTTTATTTACCATTCTTGCAATTTGTTCTTGAAGAACTTCAATCGTAATTGGTTTCTTCAAATCTACATGCTGCATAACGGCATGGACTGCTGTCCCTCGCTCTGCGTATGTTAGCCCTTTTTTCTCCATAAAGCGCGGACGTGTTTTAATTGGTGCACGAAGTTTTTTAATAAAGGCGTTATCGCTACCTTCTTCAGATTGATAATTTCTCTTTATTTCTGTAACAGACTGTTTCGCACGGTGAGATGTCGCGTCCGCATACCCGTATTCCCACATCAATCTGTCATACACTTCTTCTTTCCGTTCACTTTCTAACGGAACAGCTTTTTTATCGCGAAGCGCTTCTAATAACTCTTGTTTCTCTTCTTGAACTGGTTCTGGTGCAAGTAAATCTTTTCCTTCAACAACTTCCACTTTCCAGCTAGCACTATATTCATAAATTTCGCCTGGAATATTTCCTTGTCCTAATTCAAGAAGCATTTCACTATCACGGTGTCTATATAAGGAAGGTGCAATCCAGTCTAAGTAGCAAGACGCTCCGGCACGAATATGGTCTGGTAATAACCATTCACTATGCTCTCTTGCATCGAGCCATTTTTCCATTTCTTTATTGGCATCTTTAACTGTTCCAATTAAAATTAACTTCTCTTTTGCACGTGTTAACGCTACGTATAGTACGCGCATTTCTTCCGCAATTAATTCCATCTTCATTTTACGCTTAATCGCTAGTTGCGATAATGTCGTATATTTAATTCGTTTACGAGGATCGATAAATTGTGAACCGAAACCAAAATCTTTATGAAGTAAGAAACGCTTCATTAAATCTTGTGTATTAAAACGGCGACCAAGTCCAGCTACAAACACGACTGGGAACTCTAGCCCTTTACTTTTATGAATCGTCATAATGCGAACAACATCTTCTTGTTCACCTAAAGCTCTCGCCGTTCCCATATCATCTCCGCGTTCTAAAATACGCTCAATAAAGCGCAAGAAGCGGAATAATCCTCTAAACGATGTTGCTTCATATTGTCTTGCGCGATCATATAGTACGCGTAAGTTTGCTTGCCTTTGCTTTCCGGCTGGTAAACCGCCGACAAAGTCGTAATAGCCTGTCTCACCGTACACTTTCCAAATTAAATCAGAAAGAGATTGTTGACGCGCAAATTCACGCCACCCTTGCAGTAAGTTATAAAACCACTCTAATTTATCATGCAGTTCTTGTTCTTCTTCAAGCGGCGCTCCCTTTAAGAATGAGCTCATCACTTCATAAAACGAGCCTTTCTTTCCATGAGCACGAAGCGTCGCAAGTTCTTCGTCATTTAGTCCAACGATCGGTGAACGAAGTACAGCTGCAAGCGGAATATCTTGCATCGGGTTATCAATGACGCGGAATACGTTCATCATAATATTTACTTCTGTCGCTTCAAAGTAACCAGTCGCAAGGTCAGCATATACCGGAATTCCTTGTAGTTTTAACTCTTCCATAATTTGCGGCGCCCATGGCATGGAGCGAAGTAAAATAACGAAATCACGATATTGCACTGGGCGCATACTATCGGTTTTACGATCATACACTTCATAGCCTGAATCGACCATTGCTTTAATACGCTGCGCCATAAGACGAGCTTCAAGCTGCGCTTTTTCTACTTCGGCACCTTCTTCACCGTCTTGCACTTCTTCCTCAGTTTGCTGAATACATAATAGCTCTGCCGCTACATCTTCACCTTCTGGATAGCTAGCACCTAGCTTTAATTCAGCGTCAGCATCATAATCGATTTCGCCGACTTCTTCGCCCATAATTTGTTTGAAAATAAAGTTCGTACCTGCTAGCACTTCATGACGGCTACGGAAGTTTTTCGCTAAGTCAATCTTCATTCCGCCGCCCGATCCTTCTTGTGTGAAACGTTTATATTTTCCTAAGAATAAACCAGGCTCTGCTAGTCGGAAACGATAGATTGACTGTTTTACGTCACCAACCATGAACAAGTTTCCTTCACTCTCGGAATCTTTCGTTACAAATTTAATAATTGATTCCTGTACGAAATTCGTATCTTGATATTCATCAACTAGTACTTCAGCAAATTTATTACGATATTGAAGTGCTACTGCTGACGGCTTCATTTCACCGTCTTCACTTTGCTCGCTTAAAATTTGCAAACAGAAATGCTCTAAATCTGTGAAATCGACCATTCCTTTATCTCGCTTAATCGCTTGGAAACGCTCTGTAAATACTTTTACAAGCTTCACGAGTTTTTCTAATACAGGATGCATATCTTGAAAATCTCGTAAGAAACTTTCGGGTCTGCGGCTAAATAGCTCTTCTTGTAATTTCTTTACTTCATCTTTCGCTTTATTACGAAGAGAATCTACTTGTTTTACAACATCTTCGTTGTAATCACTTTTTTTAATACGCTTTAACGTTTGCCACGATACATTTTGCATCGCTTCATAAACGCTTGTCCACGATCCACGCGCTGCTGAGGATAACGTTCCAAGTAAAGCTAAATCCGCTTGTAAAGTTTCAACGCGAGGCGCTGGACCATCAGGAAGCATTGCGAGTTCAGTCGCCTTACGAATATGCTTTTCCGCTGTTTCAAGCTGAAACTTCACATCTTCTAATAAGTAAGAAGCGTACACTAAATCTTCAATCGTCTTTCCTTCAACGTCGTATGCTTCTACTAATTTATCAAGCCACTTCTCCGGGTTTGGATGCGCTCTTGATTCTGTATGAAGCGCTAAAATCATTCGTTGTAAGTCATCGTCACTACGGTCACTCGTATAACGATCAACTAGTTCAAAGAAAATACTATTATCTTCGATTCCATATTCTTCTTCTAATATGTCATCTAGCACTTCTTCTTTTAATAACTCATTTTCTGTTTGGTTCGCAATACGAAAACGAGGATCGACATCAAGCATGTAATAATATCCTCTAATAACTTGTAAACAAAATGAATGAATTGTAGAAATGGAAGCTTTATTTAATAAGCTAAGCTGCTTTCTTATATGCTGTGAACCTGGCCCATCAATTAATACTTTTTCTAACGCTTCCCCAATTCGATTTTTCATTTCTTGCGCTGCTGCATTCGTAAATGTTACAACGAGCAAGCGGTCGACATCGACTGGATTTTCCTCACTTATAATCTTTTTAATAATACGTTCAACTAATACCGCTGTTTTCCCTGATCCAGCTGCCGCTGCGACTAAAATATCACGTCCGTTCGCTACAACCGCTTTCCACTGGTCATCTGTCCATTGACTACCTTCTAGTTTCTGAGGCCAATTTTCTATCATTCTCCGCCAACCTCCTCTCTAATTTTCTCCATCGCTTCGCTATCTTTCATATCTTTTAACGTACGGAATTGGTTATCTTCAAGTGATTCATCAAATTGACAAACAGATTTGAAGTTACAGAACGTACATGCCGCTTTATTCCCCTTTTTGTAAGGAGCAATATCGATAACACCTTCTGTAATGTCTTTTCCGATATTTTCAAACGAGTGGTGTACATATTTTTGAAGTACGTTAAACTCTTGTTCACTTGCAATGCTAGAACGCGCACTAAAACTACCATCTTTTTTCAGACCAGCAGAAATAATATCAGAGCTTCCTGTTGAAAGTTTATTATCCATTAAACGCACAACGTCAGCATCTCCTAGTACGAGACCTTTCATTTTAAATTTCTTTAAAATTTCTTTCTCAATTTCTTCTTCAGATGCATCGCCTTTCATCTCAACAATCGGGTTATGAATATGGAAATACAATACACCCGCCGGTGATGCAGTACTGCCCTTTTTCATCCACGTATGTGCATTTGAAGTAACAACATCTAAATACGTTAACATTTGAAGTGCGAGTCCGTAATACACTTCTGTTAAATCTAACGCTTTCGAACTTGATTTATAATCAATAATACGAAGGAACGTACCACTCTCATCTTCCGCCTTATCAACACGGTCAATACGGCCAACTACTTCCATCTTCACACCATTTGGCAACGCAAATTCCATTGGTGGAAGAGATCCAGTCCCGCCCATACCGAACGGTACTTCTAAATCAACTGGTACAAATCCACTCGACTTCGCATGTTCACGAAGAATAAGTGACGTACGGAAAATGATTTGTTGTAGTTTTTGCTTTAAATAGAAATGACGGTTCGAACTTAATAAAATTTGTCTTTGTAATAACGGTGCAATTTCTTCTATTACTAAAGCAGAAAGGTGTTCACACTCTTTTATTGATAAATCCGCCCAAGTCCGATTTTCACGTAATAACTTGTCTGCAATTCTCTTCAGCGCCGCATGGAATAACTCACCGATATCTGGCGCATCAAGTTTGAAAATATCACGCTCTCTTAGCGATAAACCGTGCTGAGCAAAATGAGCGTACGCACAGCGATTAAATAGCTCCATACGAGAAACGCTTCCCTTAATTGTATCTCCATATAAATCCCTACTTACATCTGTACTTAGTTTCTGTGCACGATTTCGGTAGAATAAACTTGATAACACACGGCTACTTTTTTGCTTCCATTCATCTGAAGTAACGTAGAAGTTATATACGTCCCACCAAAAGTCTAAATTGCCTTCAAATCCGTAACGCTTCCACGTTTGCAATTGCTGCATGACATAAGACAACGTTACTTCTGGCGTTGCTACATATGAGATTTGTTCCGAACGCGATAAGTCATTTACATCATTCGTAATAAACGATTCTTTCACATCAGGGAACATTCTTTTTATTTTTTTAATAAAACTAGAAGCAAGTAACGTCTTTCCTTCTTCATCCGCAAGCGGACAGGAAATGTATAACTTCTCAGATGCTCTCGTCACCATTTGATACATAACGAACTGTTCTTCTAATAAAGTTTGTCTCGTCGTTGGTGCTAATTCGATACCTGCAGCGGTGAGAACATTTCTTTCCTCATCAGAAAGCATACCTTCATCCATAGGCGCTGCTGGAATCACTCCTTCATTTACTCCAATAATGAACGTCGCTTTAATATCTGATAATCTAGAATGATCAATATTAGCAACTAACACTTGATCTAGTGACGGCGGAATGTTCGCAAATTGAAGTGCCTCAAGACCTGTCGACATAACCTCCGTAAACATTGAAAGGGACATCTTCTCTTCGCCAAGCATCTCAACGAACGTATCAAGAAGATTCATCACTTCTTCCCATACTTGCTCATGGTCTGTCGCAAATAAGAAATCTCCATTTTCTTCTGCACGAACACGTAATTCTTCTAGTTTTTTCGGAACGTCAAGCTCCTCTAAAAATAAATATACCGCTTCGCACATTTGCATAACTGTTCCAGCACGCTTCAGTCTTTTTTGCATACGAATAACTGGCGTTCTTACAACGTCGCGAAGTCGATTTATTTTCTCTTCCATTTCACGCTCACTGTCTGTTATCATTTCGCTCGCATCATCAAGAGAACGATAACGACGATACATCCACGGATCTTCAGAAGTCCATCTCTTCCCTTGTACACCGTACGCTAAACAGTAGTTTTCAAACTCATCCATCTCTTCGCGCATCGCTTCTTTTCTTACATCTAATGGATATAAAAGCTCTGTTTTCACGCAGCGAAATACTGCATCATAACGCCAATTCCCGCTAATAATCTCGAGTGCAGAACGAATACATTCTACTAGCGGATGATGTGACATTGGGCGTTTTTCATCGATGAAATGCGGGATATTATAATCCGTAAATAACGTTCGCATTACGTCGTAATAACTTTCTCCGTTACGAAGAAGGACTGCGATATCTCGGTAACGATAGTCTTCATCCGCCACAAGTCTTCTAATTTCACGAGCTACACCTTCTACTTCAGCTCGTAAATTAGCTGCTGTACTAATTGTCACACTCGCTTCACCATGATACTTTTCATTCGGACGCGCTTCATAATGCGTTTCTAAATGAGCTAATGCTGGAGAATGAAAACGCGGTTGTTCCATAAGTGGAATTGTTTTTTCAATTTCTATTTTCTCTTCACGCGCTACTTGTTTTATTTTTTCATACGTTAACGTCGTTTCATAAAATAAATCTAGTTCATTCACTGGCTGCGCTAACGTTTTTTCATCTATCGTTAATGTTATTGTTACTCTTGTCCCTAATCTCATTAGCCCTCTAACGATTTCTAGCTCTTGAGGAGAAAATGAATGGAATCCATCTATATAAATTTCCGCGTCTTTTACATACTCAGAGTCTGAAAGCTTCTCAATTAATAATTGTAAGTAGTCTTCTGAATCTAAATACTTTCCGATTAAAGCACGTTCAAAATCATCATATAGTAACTGTAAATCATACACTTTATTCGCTAGTAGCTTTTGCTCTGCACTACTGCTATGTGTGTCTAATTGTTGCCACATTTCATATACGTTAGACGGCGTTACATTGTAACGTTTAAACTCAGCAATCATACTACCAAGATGTTCAAAGAAACCGTTTTGCTCCGCTGCTTTTTGAAACACAGATAGTCCATCTTTACGAGACTCTACAATTTTACGAAGCAACATATGTACACCAGCTTCATCAATATGAAGACGACTCGCTCCGCCAACTTCTTGCAGCACCTTCCACGCTAATCGCGAAAAACTAAAAACTTGTGCCCGAATAGAACCTCTTACATCTTCGCTCCCAATTAACGCCTGCTGCGTTTGGAATGTCATCTGTTCTGGCACAAGATATAATATTGTTTTCCCTCTTGGGCGCTGTTTTAACTCTTCTTGCACTTCGTGTAAACAAAGTGTACTTTTTCCACTTCCAGCTCTACCAATCACAAATCGAAGTGACATGTAACCCCACCTTTCACTTACATAACGAACGTTAGTTTGCTATCACAATTGTATTATAGGACGATAAAAAAGACAAACATACTCGTTTGTCTTTTCCTTATACTTCATTTTATTATATCAGCCTTTTGAAAAATTCGTTTGTACCTCTTGAATCGGCCAATATCGTAAATCAACTTTACCGACAACTGTATCAGCTTTCACAAAGCCGAAGTGCCTACTATCCCAACTACCAAGGCGGTTGTCACCAACTACAAAAATAGAACCGGGTGGTACAAACTTTTCTTTCGTTAATTCTTCTAATTTAAAATCACCTGTTAATTGCCGTCCATTCGCCTCTTTCTTATACGTCTCTAAATAAGGTTCCTCCACGAATTGTCCGTTTATATATAATTTATCATGCTTATATTCGATATGATCCCCAGGTAAACCAATAATTCGCTTTACATAGTCCTCTTTTTTATTCGCATGAAAAACGACGACATCAAATCGATTCAAGTCCCCTACTTGATAACTCACCTTATTCACAACGAGCATATTTCCATCTTGCAATGTCGGCATCATTGACTTTCCCTCTACAACGTACGTTGAAAAGAAAAACGTTCGAAAAAATACAGCTAATAGTACACCAATTAAAATTGTTCTTATCCACTCTAGCCCTTCTTTTTTCAAAGTTTTCTTCATTCGCTTCTCCCCTCGCCCTTTAATAATGAAGCTTGCATTTATAAAGTGAAACTTAATCGGTGGGGGTTTTGTTCATCCCCCACCGATTATTAGCCCGCACCAATCGGGCATTTACGGGCAGTTTGATCTCCCACTTAACTTCTTTGCTTCAGTCGAATTTTTTGGTGGGAGTTTTATTGCCCTCAAATAGCGGGACAAAGAAGACTTTTCCTACTGTAGTTCTAACTTTACTTCAATTTTTTTACCGACATACCATAAAATAAAAATAACAACGCCCACAATAACAGATTTCACCGGCTTATGAATAAATGACACTAAATCATGACCGATATACGTTAAAATAAAGATCATAACAAGCTTTCCAAATGCTAATGCTAGTCCAAACTGTTTTACGCTAATGCGAGATAAACCAGCTACAACGTTTATAAGCGCAGATGGTGTGAACGGAAAACAAAATATAACAAAGATTGGCGCGAACCCTTTTCTTTCAATCCATCCCATCGCTTTTCGCACTCTCTCATGCTTATTTACAAAAGAAAAGAAACGACTTCTTCCAAAGCTACGAATAATGAAAAATACAAGCATTGCACCAATTACTGACCCAATCCATGAATAAAGAAAACCGAACCAAAAACCAAATGCAACAGCATTCGCCAACACAAACACAATGAGTGGCAATGCCGGAATAAGCGCCTCTATCATCGGTAAGCCAATACCGAGAAGCGGTCCGAACGCACGATAACTTTCAACAATATGATCCATATTTTCTGGTGAAAAATACTCTTTGATTGTTTGAAAATCCATTCTACACTTTACCCCTTTACTCTAATTACTACCTCTACTGTATCATCGCTTAAATGAAAGAGGAAATGGTAGATACGACATATGGAGATGTATTTATTAAAGTTTCCATATCATCCGCTAGAATTCCTTCATTATTATGCTATGATAATCTTTCAATATTCGACAAGGTTTGTTGTACGTTTGATTGTTTGAGGAACAATATTTTTTGATGATTTTTTCGGTAAATGAAATTACACCGGTGATTTTCTGAATACATCGACCACAATTTGATTTTTATCGACTTTCCGACAAAAACAGACAAATAAAAAGGATGAGTCTCCCCATCCTTTCCCTCTCACACTTCGCCTTCCTTCACAAAATACACTTTCTCATATGCTGGTGTTAATTTAGATTCTTCATTTTTATCAATCTCTTTAAAGCAAGGATTTCCTTGTTTTTTCTTACGATCTTCATACTCTGTCCGTAATTTCGCTGTACGATTTTGCTGATTTTCAAAGCTACTTTTTGACATTTCTAGTTTCACAGCGAAACCATTTATAAATCTAATAATAAGATTTCCATCTTTTAATTCTTTATTATCTTCAATATGAAAATGAGATAACCACGCGCACTCTTTTCGAGAATAAGAATACGTAGGGAAAAAATAAAGTTGATCTGTCGGGCTAATTGCGATAGGAGCTTTATGTGTAATACGCGTTAACTCCTTCGTTCCTTCTTTTCTTCCAAAGAAACTAGAACCATGCTTCCGGCAACTTCTCTCTATAATATCAAGAGGCTTTTGAAATACGAAAAAAGAATCTTCCATTTCTACAATTCGCGTAACAACTTTCTTTTCTCCTAGAACAACAGGAAGTAAGGCCATTGTATTTTTGCTTACAACATAGTTTTCGACATAACGTTCTACTTTACTTTCCATAGTCTACTGTCTGCTACTACAAATATAGGAAAATGTATATCCTTAGAGTATGTAGTTTTTGCACGCTAAGAATACTTTTATCTATACTCGCTCTTTTGTTAGTAACAGATTTTTCACCTCTCTTTTTTTAATTTTCGATTGCTATTTAATTTCCCTTCTTCATTTCCCTTTTATAGTAGCACCTACGAAAAGGAAATGGTTTACATTCCACGATTCTTTACAAATACTTATAATAAATCAAATATAATATAAATTTGTTAATTATGATATTTGAATATTAAAGGGATAATCTGTATAAAAAAAGGATTCTATATACGAAAAAAGAATTTATATCATTTGTAATATGTTTAACACATTCCCCTTTTCATATAATTACAGCAATTAATTTTGCTATAATTAAAATATAAATCAAATATACGGAGGTCTCTCATGGAAGAAAAGCAAGATCATCCAACAATTCAAATGAAAAATAGTAGCATTGTTATCGTAAAAAATTCAGCGAGTATTATATTCGGTTTATTTTTTATTTTACTGTTCTTCGCGAAGCCTTTTCGTAAATCTAAATGTCCAGAATGCAAGAAACGTGAAAAGAAAAAAGCTGTGAAAGAACACTAAAAGGCCTTCCTTTACGGAAAGCCCTTTTTACATACTGATTGCCATTTCCTTCATTCTTCTTCATCCTCAAAAAACCTACTATTTTTTCTTCCAAGATTCTCTGTATCTCTTTCAACCTGTAATATGGTTCTTGATCTAAATACCGAGAATGAGACTTCCTCAAATCAATTACCGTCACTTTATCATTTTCATAAGTTTTCGAGTACGCCTTTATTCCTTCAATCGTACTTTTTAGGCTGTCTTTATTACTAATATAAATATCGTATATCTCAACAACAAAAAAAAGGATGGCATAAGCCATCCTTTTTTCTATAATAAACTATAAAATTATAGTTTGATTACGTTTTTAGCTTGAGGTCCACGGTTGCCATCTTCGATTTCGAAGCTAACTTTTTGGCCTTCTTCTAAAGATTTGAAACCATCAGTTTCGATTGCAGAGAAATGTACGAATACATCGTTTTCGCCTGGAACTTCGATGAAACCGAAGCCTTTTTCGTTGTTAAACCATTTTACTTGTCCTGTAACTGTCATAATTATTTCCTCCTACGAAAATACATTTTATTTAGTCTTCATGTATAAAAAAAGAATCCACACATTATCAAATTCGAAACATAAACTAGTTCTCACATACTTTTTCCCGTTTGTTTTCGGCATTTGATAATATATGGATTGCTTAATTTAATTATTCAACTGGTATTATCATAACACACTTAAAATAGAATGTACAATCTTTTTAAAAATAAAATTTCTAAATTTTAGTATTTCTTATAAAATATAACCACACCTATTCTAATAAGGAGGCGTGTATGACAGAAATAATCCCTAAAAAAACATTAAAGAGAATTGAAAAAGATATTGAAAATAACAACCTTGGAAAAGCAAGAGATAGATTACACGGATTAATCACTACTTATCCGAATGAATTAGCACTTAGGAAAAAACTCGGTGACATTTACTTTACATTACAATACCCAGAAATGGCTGGACGGTATTGGTATCTTGAAAAAGAGAAAACAGATGTTATGCACGCGGCATGTCTACAATTTGAAAAATCGATGGGAAACGACTCTTATCATATTGTACGTGCTTTAAAATTCAAAGGAGATCGTAACATTATTACAGGACTACAAACCGAACGTCCCTTACAGCCATTGCAGAAAAAAGTGATAGAAGAACTAATTGATGATTATGAAGAAACATGGAAAGACAAACTATTTACATGGGGCTGTCTATCATTATTCGCATTCCTTCTTTTTACTGCTATCGTTGGTATATTCACTATATTAGATTGGATATTTTAAATAGAAGTGAACGTCCCACAATACGACGACAAATAAAATCACATCAACTTTCCCACAAAGTTTAACAATGTCAGCGACGTAATAATAAATAAGAAAAGTGCCCCAAAAATTTTTTGGGGGCACCTACTTATACCTTTATTTCGTAAACTGTTCTTCTTCTGTGGATCCTTTTAGAGCAGTCGTTGATGAAGTACCGCCCGTAATTACTTGTGCTACTTCATCAAAGTATCCTGTTCCTACTTCGCGTTGATGGCGCGTTGCAGAGTAACCATCTTTTTCTGCTGCGAACTCTGCTTGTTGTAATTCAGAGTACGCTGCCATGCCGCGCTCTTTATAACCACGCGCTAATTCAAACATGCCGTAATTTAATGAATGGAATCCAGCAAGCGTTACGAACTGGAATTTATAACCGTATAATGCAATTTCTTTTTGGAAGCTTGCAATTGTTTTTTCATCTAACTTTTGTTTCCAGTTAAAAGAAGGGGAACAGTTGTAAGCAAGTAGCTTCCCTGGATATTTCTTATGAATTGCGTCCGCAAAGCGTTTTGCATCTTCTAAATTTGGCTCCGACGTTTCACACCAAACGAGATCTGCATACGGCGCATACGCTAAACCACGTGCAATCGCTTGATCAAGACCTGCTTTCGTACGATAAAACCCTTCTGGTGTTCTTTCACCTGTAATAAACTCTTGATCAACTGGATCGATATCGCTCGTAATTAAATCTGCCGCATCTGCATCTGTTCTAGCGACGATAATTGTTGGTACACCCATTACATCCGCAGCAAGACGTGCCGAAATTAAATTACGCACCGCTGTTTGCGTCGGTAATAATACTTTTCCGCCTAAATGCCCGCATTTTTTCTCTGAAGATAATTGGTCTTCAAAGTGCACGCCAGATGCACCCGCTTCAATCATCCCTTTCATTAATTCAAATACGTTTAACTGTCCACCAAACCCAGCTTCAGCATCCGCCACAATTGGGACGAAATAATCCGTATCACCGCTACCTTCCATATGCTGAATTTGATCAGCACGTTGAAGCGTTTGGTTAATTCGCTTTACAACAGCTGGCACACTGTTCGCTGGGTATAAGCTTTGGTCAGGATACATATGTCCAGAAAGGTTCGCATCTGCCGCTACTTGCCAACCGCTTAAATAAATTGCTTTTAATCCAGCCTTCACTTGTTGCATCGCTTGGTTTCCTGTTAATGCCCCAAGTGCATTAATATAATCTTCTGTATGAAGTGATTTCCAAAGCTTCTCTGCACCACAGCGCGCTAACGTATGTTCAATATCAATCGATCCGCGCAGACGAATTACATCTTCAGCTGTATATGGACGTGTGATCCCTTTCCAGCGCGTATCTAATTCCCAGCTTTCCTGCAATTTATCAATTCTTTCGTTTTTCATATGTTCCATCCCCTTTTCTTGTTTCTTATAAAATTTCATAACCCGGTAATGTTAAAAACGGCATGAACTCGTTATTACGAACAAGGTTTGTAAACAGTTTTGTTGCTTCTTCAAATCTCCCCTTATTAAATGCTTCCTTACCAATCTCTCTTTCTATTTTTGCTAGTTCTTCTTCTTTCAATTCTTCCATCAATTTAAAAGTGATATTACGGCCATCACTTAACTTTCCACCCTCATGACGAATCCACTGCCATACTTGTGCTCTTGATATTTCCGCTGTTGCCGCATCTTCCATTAAGTTATAAATTGGAGCTGCTCCTCTCCCGCTTAACCAAGATGCAATATATTGAATACCGACGTTAATATTCGTGCGAAGGCCACCTTCTGTAATCGTTCCCATCGGCACTTCTAATAAGTCCTTTTCTGTTACACGTATTTCTTCACGCTTTCTAAAAATTTGATTTGGCGTTTTCATTATGTGATTAAATACTTCCATTGCAACCGGTACAAGTCCCGGGTGGGCAACCCAAGTCCCATCATGACCGTCTAAAGCTTCGCGCTCCTTATCAGCACGCACTTTCTCGAAAGCTGCCTCATTTGCTTCTGGATCATTTTTAATTGGGATTTGCGCCGCCATCCCTCCGATTGCTGGCGCGTTACGACGATGACACGTTTGAATAACTTTCAAAGAATACGCGCGCATAAACGGCGCTGTCATCGTAACTTGCGCTCTATCCGGAAGTAAAAATTCATTATGATTACGGAAGCTCTTTAAGAAACTAAATATATAATCCCATCGTCCGCAGTTTAAACCAGCAGAATGATCTCTTAGTTCATACAAAATTTCATCCATTTCAAATGAAGCGTGAATCGTTTCTATTAACACAGTCGCTTTAATCGTTCCATTCGGAATACCGATATACTTTTGAGCGAATATGAAAACGTCATTCCATAATCTTGCCTCTAAGTAACTTTCCATTTTTGGTAAGTAAAAGTACGGGCCACTTCCGCTTGCTAAAAGCACCTTCGCATTATGGAAAAAGTACAAGCCAAAATCTACTAAACTGCCAGACATGTTCTTACCGTCAACTTGCATATGTTTGTCTTCTAAATGCCACCCTCTCGGACGCACAATTAATACAGCTGTTTTATTATTTAAACGATATTCTTTACCGTTTTCATTTTTATGTGAGATCGTTCCCTTACTCGCATCTCGTAAGTTAATTTGACCTTCGACAGCATTTCTCCAAGTTGGTGCATTCGAATCTTCAAAGTCTGCCATAAAAAGATGTGCTCCTGAATTCAAAGCGTTAATGACCATCTTTCTATCCACCGGTCCAGTAATCTCCACGCGGCGATCCTCTAAATCTTTCGGAAGCTGGGCGATTGTCCAATCCCCTTCACGTATATGCTTTGTTTCTTCTAAAAATGTAGGAAACTCGCCTGCATCAATTCTTTTTTGTTTCTCCACACGCTTTTGTAAAAGTTCCGTGCGGCGTTCATTGAAATTTTCATGCAGTTCCTTTAAAAAACTAAGCGCCTCAGGTGTCAATATTTCGTTGTACGCTGGTAACATTTCTCCGGCCAGTGTAACCCGTGAAGTTTGCGTCGACATATTAGCATCCCCTTTTTAAACTGTCTTATAACAGATTTGATTTTATGTTTTATATTATATAACAAATCTTCAGAAAAGGAAGTTTTTTTTGAAAATTTAATGGTTTTTTTACAAAACTGTGTTTATCCATTATGATTTCAAGCAAAAAAAGAGTCAGTGTTATATAACACTGACTCTTTTTTATTATTTATTCAAAAATTGTTTTAAATAAGAACTGCGCATATTGTTCACGTGTTACTTTCATGTTTGGAGCAAAGTTTCCAGTTCCATCTCCTACAGAAATACCATTTGAACCTACTGCATTAATCGCATTGTATGCCCAATGTCCTTTCGGTACATCTTTAAATCCTTGTGTTCCTTTTACTTCTAATTCATATGCTACTGTAAGCACTTGAGCCATTTCTGCACGTGTTAGTGTATCTTTCGGTCTAAAGTTTCCAGTTCCATCACCGTTAAAGATACCTACCTCTGTTAATACTAAAATTTCTTCTAAGAACATTGTTGATTTTTCATTAATATCTTTGTATGGATTCTCAAGGATATCGCCTTCCTCGAATACTTCACTGAAATCGATAGTACGATAAATTAAAGCAGCTACTTGTTCACGAGTTATGTTATGTCCAAAACCGAACACGCCATTTCCATAACCAAGCATAATTTCTTCTTGTGCTAAAGTTTGAATTGCTTCGTAAGACCAATGTCCTGCTGGTACATCTTTAAAGATAGCCTGACTTGCTTGTTGTGGCTTAGGCTTAGCAGCTACTTCGGCATTCGCTGTAGCGCCTTCAGCACTAAATGCAACTCCACCCATAATTGTTAAAGCTGTTGCTACTTTTAAAATCTTTTTCTTCACTGTATTCTCTCCCTAAAAAAAACATATTTTTTTCTAATATAAAGAATTTACGGAAAAGTAACAATACACTTATCCATATAATGTTTGTCTAATTTGTGAACTGTATTTCACATACTTATCTTTATACTTAATTAACAATAAAGTTACTAAATCGTACTTTTTTTCAATAAAAAGTAACTATAATTAACTTGTTTTTTCCATAAATACTAACCACGGAACTATGAACAGCAGAATAAATATACAGATAAACAATTTAAAATAAGAAAAAAGCGCGTAATTTCCGCGCTTTTTTTAAAGAAATATGATATATTAATATAATTTTATTTTTCTTGTACTATTTTTTAAAAAACTTCCGTTTCATGTTATTCATCTTTCAAATGAAAATTAATAATAGCTTTATATAAAAATGTTGCATATTGCTCACGTGTTACAACTTTATTCGGTTCAAACTTTCCATTTCCTGTCCCTACTATGACATTATTTGATTGCAGAGCACTAATTGAATTTTTTGCCCAGTAATTATTCGGTACATCTTTAAATGTATGCTGTTGCTTCACTTCAAATGAAAATGCCTGTGTAAGAACTTGCGCTACTTCTGCACGTGTAATTGTTTCCCTAGGTCTAAAGTTCCCCTTCTCATCACCTTTAAAAATACCGCGCTCTGTTAATGCTAAAATTTCATTTGGAAACATTGTTGATCTTTCAGAAATATCCTTATAAGGATTTTTTAATGGGCCTTCATGTTTTATATTAAGTGCGCGATACAGTACTGCCGCCACTTGTTCACGTGTTACGTTATCACCTACACCAAACTTTCCATTTCCATAACCTAGCATAATTTTATTATATGCCGCATCTAGAATATAATCATATGCCCAATGGTTTACTGGGACATCGTCAAATACAATCATTTCAGGATATTCTTCTGCTTTTATGTTAGGAACATTTGCACTTACCAATAATCCACCCATAATAGTCGCTGCCGCCATTATACGGAACATTTTTTTCTTCATAGTCCTCGCTCCTTCATTTCCACTTTATTAAAAGTGGAACATAATAGACTAAATTCTTTCCCCATATTACATATGCTGTATTTGCAAGCCCTATGTAATATATTGCATTTTTAACATCTATTATTTTGAAGATTACTAGGAGAGCCAATTCGCTCTCAATTCCAATTGGTATTCTGAATTGCATGCAAATCATTTGAAGAAATATTCTTATCTTTGCGCTCTAGTTTCTCTATTTGATTTTCAAAAAGGATAAACAAAAGCTTTTGCAAAGATGTTATATATACAATATTCTACTATCTACTAATCAAGTCCTTCACTTATAAAAATTTCACTTTATAGACAAAAAAAGCGCAAATATCATATTTGCGCTTTTTTCGATCTTCATAGATTAATCGTTTGCGTAGAATCTATGAATTGCATTATTTAAGAACTTCGCATACTGTTCACGGGTTACAAGTTTTTCTGGTTCAAATAAAGTGAAACTTTAATCAGTGGGGGTTTTGTTCATCCCCCACTGATTATTGGCTCTCACCAATCGGGCGTTTACGGGCAGCAGGGCTCCCACCTAACTTCTTTGCTCTACCTGAATTTTGAGGTGGGAGTTTTACTGCCCACAAATAGCGGGATAAACCATTACCAGTTCCAACTATAGCTTTATTAGATTGTAAGGTGCTTATCGTATCTTTAGCCCAATCGTTTTCTGGTATGTCAGTAAATGTATGTTTTTCTTTCACTTAGAAAACCTTTATTTCTAAAAACTTCACCTTTCAGACAAAAAAGTACAAGTATAATCTAAAATGTACCCTATAGAATAGACACTGAAAAAAAAGTCTATTCTATAGGGTATTTCTTGTATAATGAGAGAAAATTGGGATCGGAGAAAGTTCAAAATGACAAAAAAGCTATTTACAGAAAGA